>JAOZQY010000160.1:0-2590 GCA_029931975.1 Bacteroidales bacterium
CCAGAAAGAGCATTTGCATATCCTTCTCCAAAAAACCGGGTAGTTCTTCTCCCAAATTGATTATCTGCTATGATATGCACCATTTCGTGCGCACCTAAATAATCATACTGATTATTAATAGTATTGAAAGTCGGATTTTTGTAGTAGGTGAAGTAAATGTGTCTTTTGAATCGATTGGACTTTGCACGACCTCCACCGTGTGTCCCAATCTTTTCATTTGCTTCATCAAGATTATATAGATATATCTTAACGGTTGATTGAAAATCTGTATTTAGTCTATTATTGATATAATCAATCACCTGTTCCTGTTCATTCAGGATGCTTTGAATAGTCAGTGAATCAGGAGAATCACTCTTGCTATAATGAATTGGTCTTGTATATAGAGAAACTCTATGCCCTTTTGTAATTACCCATGGTCCTGATTTATCAACTTTCCATGATGTTAAGGTGAAGAACATAATCACTAATACGACTAACCGTCTCATTTGGGTTCTGTATTATTATGGTTGCCAATAATACTCTACATAAGTTTATTCATTTTTACCGTGAAAATCAAGTCATGATATACTTTCATCATTTAATTATTTCGATATAATCCAACAATCCAAGGCTGTCAAAATTGAATGTCGTTTTAACGTCCTTCCGCATTGTGAAAGCAAGACGTAATTCCTGTTCATCATTAAATCGTGTTGGTTTTGAGAAAACACTTGGACTTTCGGATAATTGATAAAGGATATTGAACAACTCATCCGATAAGTCGGAACTAACGCCACTAAAATTTATTGGTTGTATTTCCGCAGAGTATGCTTTATAATCTGTGTAACAGACCTTATTAACCAGCCATTCATCTGCGCCAATTGCCTTCAAAACTTTTTCGGCAAATGAATGTATGTTATCTATTTTCATTACGTATCCACCAAAACTCTTTGCCATCGACTCCTGTTGTTCAAGACTATGAGTTCCACAGAAAACGTATTTATTAAATCCAGAAATTACAGATGTTAGTATTTGTCGATTCCCTGATTTAATTATCAGATTTGAAAAACCTTCCTTTTCGTCACGACTGTCGTTTTTTTCTATTTCCCGGTAGTACTGCAAAGAACCAAGTTGAAACTTGCCCTTCTTGATATAATTATCATACGTCTCTTTGTGAATGAATTTGTAAAACGGTTTTTGAAATTCGGTTGAATCTAATTTCACATAGTCCAGTTCACCGAATAGTTCTTGAAGACTATTTTTGTTTTTTATTGAATTAAAATATGTTGATGTTGCTTTGATGAATACCTCTATCTGAGAATTTGATAACGGTGAGTTCTCTTTCGTCATGGAAATCAACTGAACAATTAAGGAACGATTGTCCAAAGTGTATTGAAATCCCATATTTTTAAGGAATCTTTTCTTCATTTAAATATCACCAATTTTAACAATTCACTTTGATTCATATTCTTATTGTTGTATAAGTTAACAAAGCCAAAGTACGAACTTTTTACCCTGATAATATTCTCCATAGTTTGGAGGTCTTAAAGATTTTTCAAATAATCTTCAATATCATCTAAAGTCATATCGTAATTGATTCCATCAATCGTTGTATTTGTGTAAATGTCAATCAGCATATAATGCTGTAAACGGCAAATAACAATGTACATTTTTTCGCAATTAACGATGTACGCTAATTAGCAAATAGCGATGTACGCTTTTTAGCAAATAAGGATGTACATCTTTCATTTGGGAAGGACTTTTCCTTTCAATAATTGATCTCCATTTCTTCATTGAGGTATTGTTGTTCCCCACAGGAGCTTGATCAAGCTCCTGTGGAGAAACGCCGGATTATTCTGTTATTGTGGTTAATCATCTGCATGTTAACCCTATACGGAAGGATCCGCTATGAGAAAGAAGTTTTTAAACCAATGGATTATGTACCATGAAGTACACAGACAACATCGTGAAGGTCTAAAGCCCGCCCAAATAGCCAGGGAGCTGGTAATGGACAGAAGGACTGTGAAAAAGTATCTTGCCATGAGTGAGGAAGAGTATGAGCATTTTATTGACAATCAGACTCGAAGGCAGCGTGTTCTAACGCCCTATGAGAGCTTTGTACGCACCCGTTTGGAGCACTGCCCGGAGGCGTCTTCGGCTCAGGTTCACGACTGGCTGAAAGAGTGCTATGATGACTTTATAGAAGTTGATGAAAAGACGGTCTTCAATTTTGTTCTTCACGTAAGAAGCAAGTATGGCATCCCAAAATCTTTTGATCACCGGGATTTTGAGAAGGTTCCAGAGCATCCCTATGGCCAGCAAACCCAGGTTGATTTTGGAGAATACAACATGACTACTGATGAGGGTGGCCGTAAGAGGATCTATTACATCAGCTTCGTTTTATCCCGTTCCCGGATGAAATACAGCTACTACTCCGAGAGGCCATTTACTACCCGGAAGGTTATTATCGCTCATGAAGCCGCCATTGCATATTTTGGAGGTATTACAACAGAGTTTGTTTACGACCAGGACACCCTGATGCTGGTAGCTGAGAACTACGGGGACCTGATTATGACAGAGGCTTTCAGGAGCTATGCTGAGTACCGTGGTTTTT
>JAOZQY010000160.1:2600-5445 GCA_029931975.1 Bacteroidales bacterium
ATCTGATCCTCAGAGTAAGGGTAAGGTTGAGAACGTGGTTAAATATGTTAAGTACAACTTCTTACGAGGCCGCATCTTCATCGATATTGAGATCCTCCAGGGTGAGGGTCTTGCCTGGCTGAACCGCACTGCCAATGCCAAGGTCCATTCTACCACCAAGAAGGTCCCGCATGAAGAATGGCTGATAGAAAGGAATTATTTGCTTCCCGTTAGTGGGTCTTTTAAAGTCGAGAATGTTAAGAATGAACATGCCGTTAGCAAAGACAACGTTGTCACCTACAAAGGCAACTTCTATCGTGTTCCCCGGGGGACCTATCATCCTCCGAAGACCAGAGTGCAGTTGGAACATACCGATGATGATCAGTTGATTATCTACAATGCAGAAGGCAAGGTCATCGCCACTCATTCCATTTATCCTGGTAAGGGTAAAACTGTGGGTGGAACCCATTACAAAAGGGAACTTGCGGAACGAATCGATGAGCTGATCGATGGAATATCCAACCAGTTTACGGATCCGGCAATGGTAATAGGGTATTGCCAGCAGATCCGAAAGGACAAACCCAGATACATACGGGACCAGTTGGGAATAATCAAAAGACTTCTTAAGCATCACCCTCTGGAAATCGTTGAACAGGCGGTGATCTTCTGCTCTGAGAACAAGATCCTCAGTGCAAAGGACCTGGAAAGTGTTGTAAAACGGGAACTTATGCAACGATCCCAGGAGGATACCCTTGAAGAGCCGATCACGATAAAAACCATCAATCAGACAGCTCACAAAATCATACCGGATAAAAGCGATATATCAGATTATCAATCACTAATGAATTAAATCTATGGATGCAAAAACGAAAACACAAACCATTAAACAGTATGCTGCCCTGCTCCGCTTGGGAGGCATACAGGAACAACTCGATGAGTTGGTCCACAAAGCATCAGAGGACAAAATCTCATACCTGGATTTTTCCTTAAACCTCCTAGAAACTGAAGTTACCCAGAGATCTGCACGGGATCTGGAACGTCGGACTAAGGCTGCCAAGTTGCCGCTCAATCACGACTTGGACCAGTATGATTACGCCTTCCAGAGCGGGATCGGAAAACAGCAGCTATCACAACTGAGGGAATGTATGTGGCTCGAACAGAATTACAATATCGTTCTGATGGGACCTTCCGGAATAGGGAAAACCATGATCGCCGCCGGCCTGTGTTTTGATGCCCTAAAAAAGGGGTATACGGCATACTTTAGGACTATGGAGCAGCTTAATGAAACCCTGATTATGAAGGACATTACCAGATCGGCCCGTATCGAGTATAATAAGCTGCTGAAAACCAATCTACTTGTCATTGATGACATTATGATGTTCGCTCTAGATAAAAAGCAGGCGGTCCAATTGTTCCATTTTATTAATCACCTGCATGAAAGGGCTTCGTTTATCGTGACAACAAACAAAAGCCCCCAGGAATGGGTGAAAATGCTTGATGATGAAGTTATTGCAACAGCTTTGCTTGACAGAATCCTGTTCCACTGCGAAGTGGTCAGGTTAACCGGAAACAGCTACCGGCTGGAAAACCGGAAAACCATCTTTAGTTGAGTAAATCGTTCTTAAATTTTTTGTACGTTTAAATCGAAGAAATGGACATCCTTAATTGCTATTTCTCGTACATCCTTATTTGCCAATTTCTGTACATTGTAAGTTCCCGCTTACAAATGCCCGTGATTATTCAAATGTGGATTACGGATGCGGCTTTTTATAATCCTTAATCCATGTTTTCTTAAGTGTCTCCGAAGCCTACTTTCTCTTGATTTGTCTGTTAGTGCCATAATTATTAAAGTTTAATGAGTGTTGATTCATATTCGATTTACCGCTTATACGACAAAAAGAAACTTTTCTTACAAAATCATCGTGAAAAATGAAAACACTTTTCAAATCACAGAAATGTTCATGGTGAAAACCGACCGTAATAGACGATTATACTGGACGATTAAGCGAGGTTATGATGTAAATAACATCCCCGTTGTCCAAGGCAAATAATAGTCAACAATGGCTTCGTATGAAGCCAAGCAGCCTGTCAGGATGAGTTAGGGTCACGGCTGGATGAACTCGTTCTGATGTCCTTGAAATATGGTCTGCATGAGGATGAAGGGGTCATTTCTGAAGTTGCAGACACGACCTGTTTTCTTAATTGAAGATTTTTAAATCATCATCGAATGGTATGAAGTGAACTGGCGGTCATTTGACCGTCAGCCGCCTTCTTGATTGGGGATTTGTGCATATTTCAGTTTTTCATTTTTGTAGTATCTATTTCTGCAAAAACATTAATTAATTCAGTTGAAAAATCCATTATATTTTTGTAATACTTTCTATTATTTTCATATTCCAAAATTTTATCTTCCAAATTTGGAAGATAAATGAATTTTCTCTCTTCAATGTATTTTCTTCGGATTCTATTTGAAGCTATGCTATCATTCATTGCAAGAGCAATTCGTATTTCTCCTAATCTAACTAAATGCTCATTTGCACATGATGACCAATCTCCATATGCTTGCTCAGACATATATTCTTCAATTGGTTCATATAGGTGAGAAGAATTACTTATTAATTTTTTATTTGCTGGTACTTCACATATTGGATTAATAAAAGAATGACCAAATTCATGAACACTCATTTCTCTAATATCATCGAATGAATCAAATCCATACTTGTATTTTTGTGTACTATCTGGTTCATCGAAGGGTCCAGCCACATAGTATATATCAATCTCATTATGATTTTTGATTTTCAAGCCAAAACCGATAAATGGAAATAGTATTGGTGATGGTATAATATTGTAGCTGTTAAATTCTTCC
>JAOZQY010000161.1 GCA_029931975.1 Bacteroidales bacterium
TATTAAAGTGAAACTAATCATGGTGATGCTCGGGCATCGCCATTCCAATAAATAACGCTGATAATAGTGTGAAAATATATGCCTGCAGGAAAGCCACAAGCAGTTCAATAAAATCCATAAAAATCACCATCAGAAGGGATGGAACTGCCATAAAAACGGCTTTAAAAATAAAAATCATGGAAATAAGGCTCAAGACAATGATATGGCCCGCAGTAATATTAGCAAAAAGTCGAACCATCAAAGCAAATGGTTTGGTGAACATTCCGATGATCTCTACCGGGATCATAATGGGAGCAAGCCAGAAAGGAACCCCGGGAGTATTGAATATATGCTGCCAGTAAGATCTATTTCCGCTGAAAGTTGTAATGACGAAGGTGAAAATTGCCAGAACCATTGTCAGAGCGATGTTCCCCGTTACATTAGCTCCAAAGGGAAAGAAGGGGACCAGTCCCATCAGGTTATTTATCAGTACGAAAAAGAAAACCGTCAATAAATAAGGCATATATCTGTGGTACTTGTCCGCCCCGATATTTGGAAGGGCCACATCTTCTTCGATAAAGACAATAACAGGCTCAATAAAACCTGCTAATCCTTTGGGTTCACTAATTCCCGATTTCTTATAATACCTGGCCAGACCCAGAAACACCCAAAGCAGAATGATAACAGAAAGCATCATCATGAATACGTTTTTGGTAATGGAAAAATCCAGGGGCAATCCTGCCTCGACCAAAGCACCGTGTTCATCTACTTCAACGATCTTCCCTTTAAGGCTTTTTTCTACGGTCTCTCCTTTCTTATTAACAACTTCAATAGTACCATTACCCATCCGGAAACCATCATGGGTGTGCCTGTGGGCTATTTTTTTGGATGAAAATGCGTGCAAACCAGAGTGTTTGCTGTAGAGAATCACAGGAAGAGGGACACTCACATGATGACCGTCCTTTGTTGTAAGTATATGCCAATCATGTGAATCTGAAACGTGATCAAGAATGTATTCAGTGGCATTAAATTCCTCTTCGGCCGCTTCACCGTATCCCGCCTCCTCATTATGACTGGTTTCAGAAGATTCATGATGCACATCACTGCTTTGATGATGTTCATCCTGTCCATTCAATTGGGTGCCCGGTACAAGGAGGGTAAATCCTATTAGAAAGTTGGTTACAACAGCTAAAAATCTCTCTCTCACGGTGAATGTAATTATTTGTTTTTCAACAACTTAAGCAGGTGGCCTGCCGTAAAAAATGTAAAGATTAAATATAGTGCAAAAAATGTAAGGATAAAGGGTTTTGAAATATTTTTTGTGAGGATCCAGAAAAGCAAAATAAACAGCAGATAGAGAAGGAATTTAACCCCAATTCCGCCCATCATAAATAACATCCCTTCTTTGCTGTTTTTACCAATTCCGGCAAACATAATCAGGTAGACAATCAGATTAATTGCTGCAACAGAAGCTAATGTGATCAGGTAAACGGCCTGTGAGGTTTCAACGCCAATCCGGGGAAGCACCAATATGCCTGATATAACAAGGACCGAAGCCAGGACCAGAAGCTGCCAAATGTATCGGACCCGGTTAATCATCTTTTCTGAAAATGAAAGGCTTTATTGCAATATAAAGACCTGCAAAAACACCCAGAACGGTCAGGATTGCAGTATAGACAGGTTTTTCATTACCTGATCTTTCATCAAGTTTCGACCCGGCCCAATAAAAAAGAAGAATAACAGCAACCATCTGAAATCCCATTCCTGAGTAATGGACAAAGGAATTCAGACCAGTATCTTTACGCTTGTTCTTCTTTGGGCTTAGCGATTGGTTCGATGATTCCTTCTTTTTTTCCACCCATATCACATTTACCGGTAAATGTAGCTCCTGGCTCAATGGCCAGCTTTCCGGTCTTGATTTCTCCGTATAACTTTGACATGGAACGAAGCGATAACAATTCCTCTACAATAACTTTTCCGTCCACAACACCTTCAACCTCACAATTCTTGCACCTGATCTCCCCGGAAATCTTCCCGCTCTGACCGATGAAAACTTTCCCTTTGGTATTCAGGTTGCCTATCAGATTTCCGTCAAAACGAATATTTTCGCTAGAGTTAATGCTACCTTCAATGGTGGTTCCAACACCAATCATATTGATCTTATTGGTAGTTTCTGTTTCGCTCATTTTTGCCATAAATTTCTTTTTATGCAAACTTAATCATTATTCTTGTTTCCATCATAGGCCCACTTCAGATAGATGGCTCCCCATGTATATCCACCTCCAAAGGCGGAAAGTATCAGATTGTCACCCTTCTTCAGTTGAGATTCCCACTCCCACAGACAGAGGGGAATAGTGGCCGCGGTAGTATTGCCATATTTTTCGATATTAATCATCACCTTCTCTTTGGGAATGCCCATACGGCGTGCTACCGCTTCGATGATTCTCATATTGGCCTGGTGGGGTACCAGCCAGGTAAGCGTTTCGGGAGTCAAGCCGTTCTTTTTCATAACCTCCACAGAAACATCAGCCATTCTTGAAACGGCAACTTTGAAGACAGCCTGTCCTTCCTGGAAAACAAAGTGCTCTTTTGCATCAACGGTTTCGTGCGAGGCCGGACGAGCCGAGCCCCCTGCCTTCATATGCAAGTTCTTCAGGCCACTTCCATCGGCTTGCAAAACAGCATCTCTGATACCCAAGCCATCCTCTACCGGCTCTAGCAGCACAGCAGCGGCAGCATCACCAAAAAGCGGACAGGTGGTTCGATCGGAATAGTCGGTAATGGACGACATCATATCGGCACCTATAAATACCACCTTTTTATATTGGCCGGACTGCACAAAATTTGCAGCAGTCTGCAGACCATAGATAAATCCAGAACAGGCTGCAGCAATATCAAAACTCCAGGCATTTTTTATTCCAGCTTTATAAGCAATCAGGTTGGCTGTAGATGGGAAATTATAGTCCGAAGTGATCGTAGCACAGATCAAAAGATCTATTTCATCCGGAGAGGTGCCTGTCTTCCTTAAAAGGCCCTCCACTGCCCGAGTTCCCATATCAGAGGTGGCTCCCTCCTTAAGTATCCTTCTTTCTTTTATACCAATTCTCTGCATGATCCACTCATCGGTGGTCTCCACCATGGTACTCAGTTCATCATTGGTAAGCCTGTACTCAGGTACCCATCCCTGAATTCCTGTAATTCCTGCAGCAATCTTACTCATCTTTCAAGTTCTTCTTTAATCCTGTTTACCAAACCAGCTCCCACAACTTCAACAGTATGATGGAGCATATTATTTATCGCTTTCTCATTGGATATCCCATGCCCGATAACCAGAGGCGCATTGATACCAAGTACCGGTGTCCCTCCAAAATTTTCAAAATTAAACATTTCAAAATAAGCATTGCCAACATTTTTCATGGAAACGACTTTATAGAAGGCCTCGGCCTGTTTCAACATCATATTCCCAATGAATCCATCGCACACGATGACATCAGCCCTGCTGGTTACAAACATTTCATTGGCCTCAATATTTCCAATAAAATTGTAGAAGGAAGAGTCTTTCATTAACTGATAGGCGCTCCGGGTAACCATATTACCCTTGCCCTCCTCAATTCCAACATTGAGCAAAGCTACTCCCGGCACTTTATATCCATGAACTAAATTCGCATAAATGGTACCAATGGAGCCATACTGGTATAAAACATCGGGACGGGCATCGGGATTAAGACCAACATCCAGAAGAACAGAATGTGTCCCCCCGACATTAGGGATGGTTGCTGCTATGGCCGGACGTATGATTCCGGGAATAGAGGTGATGATCTGCATGGCGCCAACCATCATGGCACCAGTATTTCCGGCACTGCAGAACCCATCCAGAGAGCTTTCCATCAGCAAACGCTGACCCATAAAGAGGCCTGCACGCGGTTTCTCCCTATATGCTTTCAGGGGATGATCTTTCATCCCCACACTTTCCAATGTATCTATAATAGAAAACCCGCTAATATCGAGTTGGTGTTCCTCCGAGTAGCGGATAATTTTATCCTGGTTACCGACAAATACAATTTCTACGTCAACAGGCAAGGATTCCCTGGCGAGAATGGCTCCACGAATTGTAGAGCCGGGAGCGAAATCGCCCCCCATCATATCTATCCCAATGCGCATGGGTTACCTGGCTGTCGCCCTGGTAAATGTGAACCTAAGCTAAATCAACTTCAGCGTCGACGACGAGTTTGCCTTTATAATAAAGGTTTCCATCCACATAATAAGCACGATGACGTTCGTGAACAATGCCTGTTGTTGCACAAGTAGACAAGGTTGGAGCCTCAGCTTTATAATGTGTTCTTCTTTTGTCTCTTCTGGTCTTTGAAGTCTTTCTTTTTGGATGTGCCATAGCTATTTCTTTTTTTCAACAATTCCTTTTAGTGCATCCCACCTGGGATCTGTTTCATTATTCTTTTCAGGTTCTTTGCCTCTGTGAGCATCAAGCTTCTCTAACATCTCCGGATTGCAAGTGGAGTTTCCGTCTGAATCATCGGGGTGAACCTTTTGATATGGAAGTGCCAACATAATAAACTCATACATTAACTGACCAACATCTATCTCGTGATCGTCCCGTCTAATGATCAACACATCATCATCAATTTCACCTGGCTCTTCTCCCATCTTAACAAAGATGGTCTGCCTGGCGGAAATCCCAGTCAAAAACTTCTCCAGGCACCTGTCGCACATTACCTCTACTTCACCTTCAAGTGAAAAGTGGAGCGCAAAGACTCCTGTTTTCTTTTCCAGGATGACCTCTGCATGTACATTTCCGTTGCTGATTTCCGGATGCTCAAATAAAATAAAGAACTCTCTGTCAAGCTCAAATGAAAAATCGTGATCGCCTTCTCCTAAACCCGAAATGCGTATTGCATATAGACCCTGCTTGTTCACAATTCCTCAATTTGGGAGTGCAAAAGTATAAATTTATCTCAGATAAAAAAACAAATATCCCGCTTTAATTCATGACAGTAAGGAGATTAAACACAGGGAAACCGGGGATGGAGGGAAAAACAGGATTCAGGTAATCACCTGCTGAATGGTTTCGATGAGTGAGTCGATAAAAAAATCATCCTTGGTCAGGTACCTGTTCGCTCCGTTTTCCATGAATTCCGCTAGCAGTTCATCATCGCCCTGCCCTGTTAAAATCACAACGGGAACTTCCTTATCAACTTTTCTTATTTCTTTAAGAGTATCCAGACCATTTAGTTTGTTCTGGCCTATTCCTGTAAGAACATGGTCCAGCACGATAGCCTTGGGTTTATGATGAAGGTTTTCCAGGCAGTCTTCACCGGTACTAAAACACACCACTTCATAATCATGCCTGCTTTGAAAGGTATACTCCAACAGGTTCAAAATCATTTTGTCATCATCAATAAAAAAAATCAACTTGGCCATTGAAGAATAAAAATGCTGTTTTAGATA
>JAOZQY010000065.1 GCA_029931975.1 Bacteroidales bacterium
GTGTTATTGTTACTCTTGTTAATGACTTTAATGGACTAAGCAGCCTTGCAGGAGAACAGATTCCGGGAGGCACCGTGATTGAGTGGACCGCTACTGACGCTGCTAGCAACACCGGCACCTGCAGCTTTGTGGTGGATGTAATCGACCTTGACGCCCCAACAATAATCTGTCCAGCAAATCAGGATGAATATGTGAATAGTAGTTGTGAATTTGCGCTCAGGGATTATACGGGGCTAGCTACAGTTGCAGATAACTGTGGACCGGTAACCATTACTCAGTCCCCTGCTTCTGGTACAATTATTAATGGAGCTGGAACGGTTCAGACCATAACCCTTACGGCAACAGATCCTAGCAGCAATTCGACACAGTGCACATTTGATATTATTCTTATCGATACTATTAGTCCGATAGCTATCTGTAAATCCATTACGGTGCAACTTGATGGTGCCGGTAGTGCAGTTATTGATAGCTCAGACATTGATGGTGGGAGTACGGACAATTGTAGTATATCTACCATGAGTTTAGATATTAGCAGTTTCACCTGTGCTGATCTCGGAGATAATATTGTTACTCTTACCATAACTGATGCCAGTGGGAACAATGATTTATGTCAGGCTACAGTAACTGTTGAAGATGTTGAAAATCCAGTCATTATTTGTAGGAATGATACAATGGTAACTGCAGCTGCTGGAGCTTGCAGTTTGGTAGTAAATGATATTGCCCCAAGCTTTTTAAATGATAATTGCAGCATTAATACAACAACATTCCGATTGGAGGGGGCAACAACAGGTATAGGCATAAATGATGCTAGTGGAACTGTCTTTAATAAAGGGATAACCACGGTATGGTACAAGGTTATTGATCAAAGCAGCAATACAGATTCATGTTCCTTTGATATCACTGTCCTGACTACTGTTGTTCCACCCGACAATGCAATGAGTGATCCTGATGATGTTTGTCCCGGAGATGGAGATATTCAACTGTACTACGATGGTGGTGTAATGGTTGAAGGTGGTGTGGCTGTATGGTATGATGATGCGGCGATGACAAACACTATTGGGAATGGCAATGGATTGACTATTCCGGCGCCTTTGACTGCGACAACATATTATGTAAGATTTGAAGGTACCTGCGATATTTCTCCTGAAGTTTCCACAACTGTAAATGTTAAGTCATTACCAACAGATCCGGTTGGGGCCTTTGTCGATCGTGCCAGCATTTGTGCAGGTGATGGATACATAGTATTAACGTATATTGGAGGAACCCTCGGTACAAATGGTTCTGCTGTATGGTATGATGACGCCGGGTTTACATCAAGTGTAGGTAGTGGAAATAATCTATCCATAGCTGCGCCAATGTCCACTACAACATACTACTTACGATTCGAAGCAGATTGCGATACTACATCAGCAGTTTCAGTGGAAGTTACAGCGTGGTCCAATCCGGAACCAATATTTGTAGAAATGACTGAGAATGCGTGCGTCAATGGTCCGCTGTATCGTTATGTGGCGGCCGGGTTTGAGGGTTCGACATTTACATGGGATGTTACGAATGGGACTGTCATAAATGATTATAACGATACGATTTATGTTGATTGGGGAGATCAGGAACTTACTGGAATCATAGAATTCACAGAAACCTCTATTGAAGGTTGTGTGTCTGACACTGTTAGCTTACAGGTGGAAGTTAGCAGCCCCAATCTGGACCTTGGAGAGGATCGTGGGACTTGCTTCGGATCATCCATAACCATAGATCCGGAAGGAGATTTTGCTTCTTACCTTTGGCATGATGGTAGTATTGGTCCGGATTATACAAGCGATCAGGAGGGTTGGGTCTCACTTGTAGTTACAGACATAAATGCTTGTATAGCCAGCGACAGCGTATATATTACTGTGCATGATCTGCCTGAGGTTGATCTGGGTCCGGATACTTCTCTGTGTGGAGATGTAGGAATAATATTGGATGCAGGAACAGATGGGATTTATTACCTATGGTCTACCGGGGATATAAGCCAGGAAATTTCCGTATTCATGGGTGAGAAAGAAGAATACTGGGTGGAAGTAGAAGATGTATATGGATGCAAATCCAGCGACACTGTAATTGTTAATGAATGTTTGGTGGAATTCTATTTTAGAGATATTCCAACGGCCATTACTCCCAGTGACGGCAACGGCTTGAACGATTATTGGGAAATTGACAAGCTGGCAAATTATTCTCAGGCAGTGGTTGAGATCTTTGACCGTTGGGGAACCCTTGTATGGAGATCTGAGCCAGGGTACTCAACCCCATGGGATGGAAGGAACATGAAAGGCAAGGAGATGTCGATGGATTCTTATCATTTTGTGATCGAGTTGAATACCTCGGCTAAAAAGGATTTCATTACAGGTATTATTACAGTAATCAGGTAGAATATAGGAATAACTTGAAAAAACTTTTATATATCATTCTTTTGCTGACTGGTTTTCTGGTGGAAACCAACTCACAGCAGGTACCTCTCTACAGCCAGTATATGCTCAACGGATTTCTTTTGAATCCGGCCGTAGCCGGGTCAGAAGGGTATACTGCTGTAAATCTTACTGCCAGGGAGCAGTGGCTTGGAATGAGCCATGCTCCCGGGACTTATGCTCTAAGCTTCCAAACCAGGATTCTTAAAAAGAGTTATATTTCTCGTGGATCTTCTGTAAGAAAAAGACAGAGTAGGGGTTCGAGAGGCGGTAAAGTAGGCCTGGGAGGATACTTTTTCAATGACCGGAATGGGGCGGTTGAGCGCATTGGTTTCAAGGGAAGCTATGCTTATCATATCAACTTCTCTCACTCTCAGCTTTCATTTGGTCTTTCAATTGTAGCCACACAATTTAGCCTTGATGACGACCTGATTAAGTTTGCTGACCCGGGAGATGAGCTTTGGCTGGGTGCCCATAAGTCAGTTTTTATTCCTGATGCCGATTTTGGAGTATATTATACGGCCAGTAACTACTGGGGAGGCTTTTCTGTGGACCAGTTATTTGAATCGATCCTAAAAATAGGAGACTCGGGCTATGACAGGTATGTTATGGAGCGCAATTACTATTTGATTGGAGGATACGATTTTGATGTGAACCGTGATATAGTCTTTTCTCCTTCTTCACTGCTGAAATATTCAGAGAGTGGAAAGATACAGGCCGACATTACGGGCAAGTTTTATTTTCAACAGACTTACTGGGGTGGATTAACCTATCGGACCGGTCATACTATTATTGTAATGGCAGGAGTTAGTGTTGACAAACTAATATTTGGATATGCTTATGATATAGGTCTTAATAGTACCATGAAGCACAGTTATGGCACTCATGAATTCACCTTTATTGCAAAATTTGGTGACAGTGCCAGGCGTTATCGTTGGTTGAACAGATTCTAAATGTCTGTCAAATAATAAACTTCGATTTAATTGTTTTAGTTCTAATAATATCCTAAGGGACCTCTTTTTTTTCAGTTTTCTTACAGAAACACATGAAGTTACTGTATTGAAAAAATTCCATTTACCGGTGAAATATGCTCTTTTGCCGATTTTTATTTCCTGAACACCTTCTTCCATATTACATTTGATGTCATAAGCTATATGATTATGGAAAAGTATTCAGATTGGGATAACAGGAAACACAGTGATAAGAACTCGCCTGATGATATGTCAACAGGTCCTTATAAAAGATCTGGAAGAGCGCATCTGCTGCTGGGAATAGTATTGATGTTCCTGGGACTGTTTTTTATTGCTGATCTGGCAGATATTATTCCTTGGCGGCTCAGGGACTTCTTGTTTACATGGCAGGCTCTGTTGATTTTATTGGGGATCATTTTTCTTTCCAATAAAGAAAACAAAGGTACCGGGATCATTCTGATTGTAATCGGATCGTTTTTCCTGCTTCCACGGATTATTCATGTTCCAAACTACTGGAGCTCCCTCTTCTGGCCCTCTATGCTGATCCTGTTGGGATTGGTAGTTATTTTCAGCAGTCGAAGACATGGAGTTGGAGGAAGCTATTTCGGAGGGCATAAAAGGACAAGCACCGGGGAGGACTGGCTGGATGATGTTACTGTTTTCGGAGGAGGAGACAAGATCATCAATTCTCAGCAATTCAAAGGAGGGAATATCACACATATTTTTAGTGGTTCCAAGATTGATTTTATCCGGGCAAAACTGGCACCTGGAAAAAATCACCTGGAGGTGGTCATGATTTTCGGGGGCACCAAATTGATTGTGCCGGAAAGCTGGGATGTAAAGGTAGAAGTGACCTCGGTTTTTGGAGGATTCTCCGATAAGCGGGTAAAGTCTATTGTTGTATCAGATACCGACAGAAGTCTTCATATAACAGGAGTAACTGTTTTTGGAGGTGGTGAGATTGTAAACTACCATTGACCATGAGTCATCCCATTACCGGAAACAGAAGATCGGTAGTGATCTATGCACTGGTATGGCTGATGGTATCAGTCACGCAGGGAGTACTCTACTATTATTTCCTTCACTTTCCAATGTCGGTTTTAGTTACCGATGCTTTAACTTCCAACCTGTTGTTCGCTTGTCTGGGTCTGCTGGCGTGGTATCCTACCCGGTACATTCCCTTTCAGCAGCATTCGCCTTTGTACTCCATTCTGGCACATGTGATGGCAGGTATTATCGTCATGGGGATATGGGTTCTGCTTACCATAGGGATTCTGAATGCACTCTTCACAAGCCAAACAGATTATACCGAATTTTTGAACCAGACTGTGGCATGGAGAGCCATGTTGGGTGGATTGATCTACCTGGTACTTGTATTGATATATTATCTGGTATCCAATAATCAGAAGCTGCAGGAGCGTTTGCAGCAGGAAGAGCGATTGAAGGGCCTGGTGAGAGATGCAGAGCTGAATCTGCTGAAATCGCAGATCAATCCACATTTTCTGTTTAATTCTTTAAACTCCATCGCCTCCCTCACTATGACTAATCCGGATGAAGCTAGGGAGATGATCATCAGGCTTTCAGACTTCCTGAGATACTCTCTGAAGCACAGGGAAAACGAGTATGTGCCTTTAAGTGAGGAGCTAGGAAGAGTGAAAGATTACCTGGCCATTGAGAAGGTACGTTTTGGAGAGAAACTGTTGTATGAGTTTGACATCAGCGAAGAATGTGAACAGTTCCCGGTTCCGACCATGATTTTTCAGCCTCTTTTTGAAAATGCCATTCGCCACAGTGTTTATGAGAGTGTTGAGCCGATAACTATCCGCTTCTCCTGTATGTCCGATCAGGAGCATATGAAAGCGGTGGTAAGCAATGATTATGATCCGGCAATTCCTTCCATTAAGGGAACGGGACTTGGATTACAGAATGTCAGGCAGCGTATCATGCTGGCGTACAAAGAGAGGGGCAATGTGCATTGGACCGGGAAGGACGGAGTTTTTACAGTATCGATATTGTTTCCACGTTTATATATTTAATAATGACTAGCATAAAGATTATTATCGTTGAAGACGAGAGACCGGCCAGGGATCTGGTACGAAGCTATCTGGAGGGTCTCCCTGAGCTGCAGATTCTTGGTGAGTATGACAATGGATTTGATGGGCTGAAAGCAATCAATGAGTTAAAACCAGATGCTGTTTTTCTGGATGTTCAGATGCCCAGGTTGACCGGTTTTGAGTTGCTGGAAGTCCTGGAGCATCAACCGGAGGTGATCTTTACTACCGCATACGATCAGTTTGCTATACGTGCCTTTGAAAGAAATGCAGTGGACTACCTTTTAAAGCCTTTCTCAAAGGAACGGTTCAGGGAGGCTGTTTCAAAACTTAAGTCACGATTGGAGTCAAAACAGGAAGGTGTTAAGGAGGAGAGTGGGCTTGAGAAGATTCGTCAACACTTTGCTGAGAGCGATGAGAAGTTGCACCGGGTGGTCATTAAGAAATCCGGCAAGATTCATGTGATTTCCACCGGAGATATCAATTTCCTGGAGGCCCAGGACGATTATGTGATGGTCTATACAGATGAGGGCAAGTATCTGAAGCAGCAGACCATGAAGTATTTCGAACAACACCTTGATCCTCATCAGTTTGTTAGAGTGCACCGCTCCTATATTGCTAATATCTCTTGTATTGAACGAATCGAACCCTATGAAAAGAGTAACTTTGTATTAATACTCAAAGATGGGAACAAGGTTCCTGTAAGCCGTAGTGGTATGCAGGTGCTTAAGGAGAATCTTGATATCTAAAACAAAGGAGGGATGTGATGACTTTGCAAATTTATGAGAAGGATTTAAGCAAGTTTATTGTTGTTGGTGACAGGGTGCTGATTAAGCCAAAGAACCAGGTGGACAGGACAAAATCAGGATTATATCTTCCTCCGGGTGTGCAGGAGAAGGAAAAGATTCATAGTGGCTATGTACTCAAGGTGGGCCCGGGATACCCGATTCCTGCCATTCAGGATAGCGATGAACCATGGAAGGACAGGAACGATGAAGTGAAGTATGTGCCTTTACAACCCAAAGAAGGTGATGAGGCAATCTATTTGCAGAAGAGCGGCTATGAGATTGAATTCAACAATGAAAGGTATGTGATCATTCCACACTCAGCCATCCTGATGCTGATCAGGGATGAGGAACTCTTTAAGTAGCTTTACCGGATTTCCATCGCCCGTTTTTCCGTAATGCCTGATCCAGGATCCACTCAATCTGGCCATTTGTACTTCGGAATTCATCCGTGGCCCACTTCTCCAGGGCTTCCATTTTTCCCGGATCTATCCTGAGGACAAATGCCTTCTTTTTATTCATATTAATGATGTAATGTACCTGTATTTACGATCGGGTTAACATCCTTATCCCCGCATAATACCACCATCAGATTACTTACCATGGCTGCTTTTTTATCATCATCAAAGTTCACGATCTCTTTCTCCGTCAGTTGTTTCAGGGCCATTTGAACCATCGAAACGGCGCCTTCAACAATTTTGAACCTGGCTGCCACAACTGCTGTCGCCTGCTGCCTTCTTAACATTGCTCCCGCGATCTCTTCGGAGTAGGCGATGAAGTTGATTCTTGCCTCAATCACTTTAATCCCTGCCATTATCAATCTTTCCCGGATCTCTTCCTCAAGCTCATGATTAACTTCAGCCCCTCCACCCCTGAGGGTAATCTGAGCGTCGTGATCCTCGAAATTGTCATAGGGATAGATTCCAGCCAGCTTACGTAAAGCGGTTTCACTCTGTACGTATACAAAATGAACATAGTCATCTACTTCAAATGCGGCTTTATAGGTATCTTCTACTTTCCAGACCAAAACACAGCCTATTTTAATGGGGTTTCCCATTTTGTCATTCACTTTGATGGTCTCACTATCAAAATTCCTTGCTCTCAGTGATATTCTTTTTCTTACAAAAAAGGGATTGACCCAGAAAAATCCATTTGTCCTGATAGTCCCTTTGTACGCGCCAAAAAGAATTAGGACAGAGGATTCATTTGGATTAATAACCGTAAATCCGATGGATATCAGAAAAACTGCCAGGCATAAGGGGATTGCCAGAAACACTAAGCCAATCATGAAACTGAAAACTGTTACGAAAATAATTATCAGGAGTATCAAAAGCATAAGATATCCCGATATGGCTCTGAATGTACTTTCTTGTTTTTTCATGGGATGTAAATATGTGATATTAAAATGATATCATAAAAGTATCACATATTCTTTACAAAACCAAATTGAAGTCTGCTCTGTTGGAATTAACCCTCAATACATTTCTGATGCCGGAAGCAAGTAATCAGGTGGTCATTTACCAGCCCCGTGGCCTGCAGGTGAGCATAGAGAATGGTCGAGCCCAGGAATTGAAATCCCCAAAGTTTCATATCCGTTGCGATAGCATCTGATAAGGTGGTGGTCGCCGGTACCTCAGAGATGTTAGTAAAGTGGTTTACCACCTGTTTCCCATCAGTAAATCCCCACAGGTAGTTGCAAAAGCTTCCGTATTGTTCCTTTATTGCCAGGAAACGCTGGGCATTGTTTATGGATGATTCGATTTTCTTTCGGTTACGAATGATTCCGGTATCCTGCAGCATGCTGAGAATCCTTACCTCATCGAAACGTGCCACAATTTCCGGATCAAAACCTTCATAGAGTCTTCTGTACTCTTCACGTCTTTTAAGAATGGTAAGCCAGCTTAAACCGGCCTGTGCCGATTCCAGTACCAGGAATTCAAATTGTTTTTGGTCGTCCCGAACAGGAAATCCCCATTCCTGGTCATGATATGTGATATATAGGGGGTCTGAAACAGACCACTCACAACGTTCTTTCGCTTCCATGGTTCAAGTTAATGATTCCCTCTATTTTATTTAGAATAATTATAAAATTCAGGGGCTGAAGTGTCGTGAAATGATTTGTTGTATCTTTGTATCACAGAAGGAACATATTTATTCTATATAAATGTGAAACAAATAACAGCAAGTTGATTATTTCATGGGAATGCAGATTGGAAATATCGCAGTGTTGCTGAAGGCTAAAATCTTAATGCCCGGACTAAATTAAATGTACGTTTCATATAACTTATAGTAACAGTAGAATCAATAAGAAAGCATTATGAGCAAGATTAAATCGCTGGCAGATCTGAAAAAGATCCGCGATGAAAAAGTTTCAGGATTGCAAAGCCGCGAGAGGGGTGAGGATGCTGAAAACCTGGTGCAGGTAAAGGTGGCCATGGCTACCTGTGGTATTGCTTCCGGCGCCAAGGAAACCATGGAGTTTATAGCCGAAGCATTGGAGAAGCGTGGAGTGGATGCTGTTGTGACCCAGGTAGGGTGCATGGGCTATTGCTACGCTGAACCTACTATAGAAGTAAAGCTTCCGGGTAGTGAGTCCGTTGTTTTTGGTGGCGTTAACATTGAAAAGGCCGACGAGATCATTGAGAAATATATTAAAGGTGGTGAACTGGTGGATGGGATCATCCCGGTAAACTATGAAACCATAGATTAAAAGGAGGAATAATATGTCTAAATACAGCATGCATTTGCTTGTTTGCGGCGGCACCGGATGTAAGTCCCAAGAGAGTGATATCATCGCGGAAAAGCTAAAAAATGAGCTTTTGAAGCAGGGTCTCGAGGAGACTGTCCAGGTGATTATGACCGGGTGCTTTGGATTCTGCGAAAAGGGTCCCATTTTAAAGGTAATGCCGGACAATACCTTTTACACTCAGGTAAAACCTGAAGATGCAGAGGAGATTGTCGAGGAGCACGTGATTAAAGGAAGAAGGGTTGAGCGCCTGCTCTATACCGATCCTGAAACTGAGGCTCATGTGGAGGACTCTAAACACATGGGTTTCTACAAGAAACAGTTGAGGATTGCTCTGCGGAATTGCGGTGTGATCGATCCTGAAATTATCGATGAGTATATTGCAAGAGACGGGTACAGTGCCCTTGGTGAAGTACTTGCCAACCAGACACCGGAAGAGACTATCGAGTTGATGAAGGCATCCGGACTGAGGGGTCGGGGAGGAGCTGGTTTTCCGGCCGGACTAAAGTGGGATTTTGCCCGAAAGAATGAGGCAGATCAGAAATATGTGGTATGTAATGCTGATGAAGGGGATCCCGGTGCATTTATGGACCGTTCCATCCTGGAAGGGGATCCGCATTCAGTCCTTGAGGCTATGGCAATCGTAGGCCGCTGTATTGGCGCAGATATGGGTTATATCTATATTCGGGCGGAGTATCCTCTGGCCATTGCGCGACTAAAAACAGCCATTGGGCAGGCCAGAAAATATGGATTGCTGGGTAAGGATATCCTGGGTTCAGATTTCAATTTTGATGTTGATCTCAAATATGGTGCAGGTGCATTCGTGTGTGGGGAAGAGACTGCCCTGATTCACTCCATGGAGGGCGAAAGGGGTGAGCCCTCCCTCAAACCACCATTCCCTGCTGAAAGTGGGTATATGGGGAAACCGACCAACGTGAATAATGTGGAAACCCTGGCCAATGTGCCGGTGATTATACTGAAGGGAGCCGAGTGGTTCAGCAGTATTGGTACTGATACATCCAAGGGAACCAAGGTATTCGCCCTGGCTGGAAAGATCAATAACGTGGGATTGATTGAAGTACCCATGGGTACTACCCTCCGGGAAGTGATCTTCGAGATCGGTGGAGGAATCAAGGATGGAAAGAAATTTAAAGCAGTACAGACCGGTGGACCATCGGGCGGATGCCTTACGGAGAAACATCTGGATATGCCCATTAGTTATGAGAACCTGGTAGCCAATGGTTCCATGATGGGTTCTGGAGGGATGATTGTGTTGGACGAGGACGATTGCATGGTTTCTATTGCAAAGTTCTACCTGGAGTTTACTGTTGAGGAGTCCTGTGGGAAATGTGCACCATGCAGGATTGGGAATAAGAGGCTTCTCGAATTGCTTGAGCGGATATGTGAGGGCAAGGGAGAAGAAAGTGATCTGGTAAGGTTACGGAACCTGGGTGAAGTGATAAAAGACACCTCCCTTTGCGGCCTGGGTCAGAGTTCACCCAACCCGGTACTTTCCACCATGGACAATTTTTATGATGAGTACCTTGCCCACGTGGTGGATAAAAAGTGCCCATCCGGGGTGTGTACCGACCTGCTGGAGTATTTTATAGTAGAGGAGAACTGCATTGGCTGCACGGCTTGTGCAAGGGCCTGTCCGGTAGGATGTATTTCAGGAGAGCGGAAAGAGCCGCACCTGATCAATCCGGATACATGCATCAAGTGTGGAGCGTGTATGGAGAAATGTAAATTCGATGCAGTGATCTTAAAATAACGTAGAAAGAGATGAGTCTTGTTAAACTTACAATAGATGGAAACAAGGTGGAGGTGCCTGCAGGTACCACCATCTACAAAGCCGCCAAGCAGATGGATATCGATATACCGATCCTTTGTTACATGGATCTGAAAGATCTGAATATTGAGAATAAACCGGGAGGCTGCAGAATATGCTCCGTAGAGGTTGAGGGCAGGAGGAACCTGGCCCCTTCATGCTCCACGGATGTGACCGAAGGTATGGTTGTGAAAACCAATACCATGCGGGTGATTAATGCCCGCAGGACTGTGATGGAACTGATTCTTTCGGATCATCCCAAGGATTGCCTTTCCTGCGCCAAGTCGGGAAACTGTGATCTGCAGGATATGGCTGTGAAGCTCGGGATCCGGGAAATTCCCGGACAGGAGTATGCAGAGATGTCCACCTACAGGCTGGATACCTCACCTTCCATTATCAGGGACCTGGACAAGTGTATCATGTGTCGCCGATGCGAGACCATGTGTAATGACTTTCAGACAGTTGGTGCCTTGCATGCGGTGAATCGTGGATTCAACGCGGTGGTGGCCCCTGCCTTTGAAATGAACCTGGAACACTCTCCATGTACATACTGCGGACAGTGTGTGGCAGTTTGTCCCACCGGTGCGCTTACCGAAGTGGACCATACCGCGAAAGTAATCAGGGCACTGAATGATCCTACCAAGACAGTGGTAGTTCAGACTGCTCCGGCCGTCAGGGCTGCACTGGGAGAGGAGTTTGGGATGGAGCCCGGGACACGGGTTACGGGTCAGATGGTGACTGCACTCAAGCAATTGGGATTTGATTATGTATTTGATACCGATTTTGCGGCCGACCTTACCATTATGGAAGAGGGAACCGAGCTGCTTGGGCGTTTGAAAAAGCACCTGGAAGGTGATGAGAATGTGAAGCTGCCCATTCTTACTTCGTGTTGCCCGGGATGGGTAAATTTCTTTGAATACAATTTTCCCGATTTGAAGGATGTACCTTCTACGGCTCGTTCTCCCCAACAGATGTTTGGAGCCATAGCCAAAACCTATTTTGCAGATAAGATCAAGGTGGACCGGAAAGACATGGTGGTGATTTCCATTATGCCCTGCCTAGCCAAAAAATATGAGTGTCAGCGTGAAGAGTTTTCAGTGGATGGGAATCCGGATGTGGATTTCAGCATTTCCACCCGTGAGCTGGCTCACCTGATCAAGCAGGCCAATATGGACCTCAATAAACTGAAGGAGGATGAGTTTGACGCTCCCTTGGGTGAGTCATCAGGTGCAGCTGTTATCTTTGGTGCTACAGGAGGTGTGATTGAAGCTGCCACCCGTACTGCCTATGAGCTCCATACTGGTAAAACTCTGGATAAGATTGATTTTAAACAACTGAGGGGAATGGAGGGGATTCGTTCCGCCACGGTCGATTTCGACGGACTTGATATTAACATTGGGATTGCACATGGACTGGGCAATGCAAGGAAATTGCTGGATGAAGTAAGGGCCGGAAAATCCAAGTACCATGCCATTGAGGTGATGGCCTGTCCCGGTGGATGTATCGGTGGTGGTGGTCAGCCACTTCACCATGGAGACGCTTCCATTCTACAGGCAAGGATCAAGGCAATTTACGATGAGGATGAAGGAAAAACTATCAGGAAATCTCATGAGAATCCTTATATCGTGAAGCTTTACGATGAGTTCCTGGGTGAACCATTGAGCGAGAAGGCGCATGAATTACTGCATACGCACTATTTCGATAAGCGAAAAAAGATATTCCAGGTTTAAGACTAATAAAACAGATAGTTATGTCAAGCGTTAAAATAGAACTCAGACAGGATCAGATTGATAAAATTCACACCATATGTGATTCTTTTGGCAACCAGTCGGGTGAATTGATCAATGTACTGCATAAGTGCCAGGAGACTTTTGGTTATTTACCGGCTGAGGTTCAGGAGGTGATTGCCGAGAAAATGGAGATGTCAGCAGCAAAAGTGTATGGTGTAGTGACTTTCTACTCCTTTTTTACAATGATACCCAAGGGAAAGCATCCAATATCTATCTGTACCGGGACGGCTTGTTACGTTCGTGGTGCCGAAACAGTATTGAATGAATTTAAGAAGCAACTGGAGATTGAAGTGGGCGAGACTGATGTGAATGGTGTTTTTTCACTTAGCTGTTTACGTTGTGTGGGTGCATGCGGACTGGCACCGGTGGTGCAGGTGGGAGACAAGACCTATGGCCGTGTTGCTCCGGACGATGTAAAGGCTATTATTAAAGATTACATAGATTAGGCTTAATAAGCTGAACGTATATATGAGGGGCTTTTTAGCCCCTTTTACATGTAAGCGTCTCTGACTTATCCAGATACGTAGTTCATGTCTCTTTTCCCACTCTTATCAACCCGATTTGACTATGGCGCGGAAATGTATTACTTTTGAAATGGACGTAAGATGGGAAAACTTGAGAAAATGAGGTTAGGGTTTTTTACCCCGGTGTTGGTTTTTTCCATTCTTTTATTTTCCGGGTGTACCGAGGAAAAACCGGCTTCGGTGATGCCTGTGACTACTGATTCGGAACTAGCTCTGGAATTATACGAGACCGGAATGGTAGCGTTTGATCAGATTAAACTGAGTCTTGCATGGCATAACTGGCAAGGTGCCATCGAGCAGGACCCAGATTTTTTTATGGCTAATTTCTGGATGTATTTCATCTCCAGTAAGGAATCCAAGAAGATTGTAGATAAAGCTCTTAAATCTGATATCCAGCTTAATCCCGGCGAGGAACAAATCAGGCTGGCGCTGAAATACCTGGTGGACGGACAGGATGAAAAGGCAGTGGAGCACCTGCAGAATCTTGTTAATCTTTATCCTGACGATCCTGGCACTCATAAGATTCTGTATATCATACAATTTCAGTTTTTGAAAGATCCTGAATCTGCAATTGTCTCAATTAAGCATGCCATCAGGCAGTGTCCCGATTACCCCCTGGCCTATAATCAGCTTGGTTATGCCTACATGGACCTGGGCCAATATGAAGATGCGGAAAAGGCCTTTGATACATATATTGAACTGGCCCCCACACTTGCAAATCCCTTTGATTCCAAAGGGGATTATTTTATGGCCACAAAACAGTTCGAAAAGGCCTTCGACAGCTATATGAAGGCCTTCAGGATTGATTCCAGTTTTGAAATAAGCAAAAAGAAGGCGAAAAAAGCCAGGGTTATGCAGGAAAAGGCAGTGCAGAAGCCTTAACCTGTTTTTGTAAAGAAGTAGCTCTTCTTATTCTGTATATCGTCAAAGCTAAATACCGTTCCCTTGTTTTGGTAAACAAAGGAAATCATGGCAAAATCGCCAATGCACATGATGTTGTGACTGAGCAGGAATGTTGCGGAAAATAGTGTAAAATGAGTACCCCAGCCTATGGTGATCACAATGGTGACCAGATTGATCAATATAAAAGGAGTAAGGGCCAGGAAAGTCAGTTCTCTTTTTGAAATAGGAACACGGTCCGCTGTTACATAAAAAATGAACTGTTGAAGATCTGCCCTGAACTTGATTTTGCGGGCACCCAGCAAGCGGTAAACCAGCCCATGTAGTATTTCATGCGGGGGGATGACCAGGATGCTTCCCGCCATGAATCCAGCCACAATCTGTCCCAGGATTTTCCCGCCATTGAAAATGCCATTTCTGATTCCCCAGACTATATAGAACAGAATGAAAAGCAGGGTGGCTGCATTGATCGCAAAAAACAGCAGGGTGATCCCGTTTCGTCTTTTAATATTTTTCAGGACAAAAGGAATCATTTCTCTGAAGTCCAGTTCCAGGATCATCCTGTAGCCGGGATCCTTCTGCAGCGACTCCGCATCTGGTTTTCTCTTAGATCCCTGAGCTTTCGGGTTTGTCATCGCTTTTCACTAGTTTTGCACGGATTTTATACCTTGAAAATAGCAAATGAATCGTCAGCAGACAAATGGATATATTTATGCCCTGGGTGCATCTCTGGCTCTGGCGGCCTCTTTTGTATTCAGTAAATCGGTTCTGAATCACCTGAACATGTTGCAGTTTGGGCTGCTATGGTTTTCCATGGGGGTTGTCTGGAACAGTATTTGGTTTCTGGCGCGTCGTGATTTCAGAAAAGTGAAGGGAAATGCATGGCAGAAAACAGGTGTTGCCGTGCTGATTGCTGTTCTGGAGGGAGTGGCAACAGGACTCTTCTATTTGGCCATTAAAGCCATGGAGAATCCAGCAGTTGTCTCATTCATCGGGAACATTGGTCCGGTTTTCGTAACTCTGATGGGAGTTCTCCTGCTCGGCGAGAGATTTGGCAGATCACAGGTGCTTGGTATTGTCATTACCATTCTGGGTGTTTTTGTTATTAACTACCGTGAAGGTGATTTTGCAGGATTTGTGGATCCGGGATCGCTCTATGTTCTAAGTGCGGCCTTCCTCTTTTCCCTGGCAACCATAGTGGGGCGACGTTTACATCACCTACTGGTACCGGGATACATGTCACTGATCCGCTCCTTGCTGCTGGCCTTGGTGATGGCTCTCCTGTTTTTTCAGTCCGGCGATATGGCAGAGATCTCTCTAAGAATATGGAAGAATCTTGCGCTGGGGTCCTTACTGGAGACCTTGATTGTGATTGTTTTTGCCTATCAGGCCCTGAAGCTCATTGAAGCAACAATGACTTCTCTGATTATTAGCACTAAAGGGGTATGGACCTTAGTGCTGGCATGGATTTTCCTGGGTGTATTCCCAACTGGAATGCAACTGGCAGGTGGATTGTTAACCCTGTTGGGGGTATGGTTGATTACCTGGACCCGGGGGACTGCTCCTGGAGAATAAAGGAGTAAGCGGTTAGGTGAGAGGCTTTGCGGGCATACTTGTTTGCCTTGCTATGCAGCCCCATTTTTTCATTCAGCCTCGATAGTCCCATATAACTCATGGCCTTATATATATCGGCAAAAGGTCCGAAGGTATCGGCAAATTCTATGGTAAGCATGTAGCCCGAACCTGCCTGGTTATTCATGTCCTGATTGTTCTCTGCCATAAAGGCTGAAGCCAGGGTTCGGATCATTTCTGAATAGGGATCTTCTTGTTGTACAGTTTTAGAGAGCAGGTTCCGTACTTTTTCAAACCTGTGCTGATGAAGGAGGATGTTGACCAGGTGCCCCTGGAAATAGATATTTCCGGGATAAGCCCGAACAAGTCTTTCCGCATATATGGCAGCAGTATTGAGGTCCTTTTCATAATTCAGCTGGATCAGGGACATGAACAGTATGGATTCTACTTTCAGAAAAACTGTGTGATTGATGGCATGATTTAATTGCTTCAGTCCCAGGGCAAGGTCTCCTTTATGCATGAAGGAAAGAAGTGGTTTATATGCCGGGTGTGCTTCGGGAAAGGCCTCGATATAGTAATTATATAGTCCTGTGGAGAAATAGAATTCAGCAAATTGTTCCTGCAGATCGAAGCCCTTTTTTGTCTGCCGGTACATTGTTCCCAGATCGGATATCACCTTCCCCGATCTTCCATTATCGGCCCAGTACATGGCCTTAAATGCTCTGCCATAGAGATCAAAGAAGACTCCTTCCACATCGTTTGGATCTTTTTTAATATAATCCCTGGCAAGGTCTATGCTAAGGTCCATCAGGCTGGTAAATTCCTTTGAAGCCTCCTCAGAGGGAAGAAGGGGAAAGTTTTCCCAGTAGACTATCAGTGCTTCCAGGAAAACGGGAGCCGGGTGACCTGGTGTGAGCTCTGATAATTCCCCCTGTATGCTCCGTGCCTCACTAAAGGAGAAGCCATAGGTATGTTGGAGGCAATGCTCCACTTTCTTCAACAGGTCGGGCCTGTCCAGGTAGGATATCTGGGAGCTTGCCAATGTGGTGGAAAGGATTATCCCTACAAGTGTTGTCAGAACCTGCTTCATAGGACAAAGATAGGAATTATAAAGGGTCACAGGTAAGCTCTTTTTTTTGCACTTTTGTGTTTATTTTATACTCTTTATGATTCAGATCGGGGAAAAGATTATCAGCAGGGAGCTGTTTGAGAACCATTTTAAATGTCACCTGGAAAAGTGTGAAGGTAATTGTTGCGTATTTGGTGATTCCGGAGCTCCGTTGGAGGATAGTGAAGCAGAATTAATGTCTGCTGAGATTGAGAAGATTCTTCCCTTTATGAGGGCTGAAGGAAAAAGAGCCATCAGGGAACAGGGAGCCTGGGTGATCGATAAGGATGGTGATAAGGTGACCCCTTTGGTGGGCAGGGAGGAGTGTGCTTTTGTGATATTTGATGGCGCCATTGCTCGTTGCACCATTGAGCAGGCTTATGATGAAGGAGCCATATCTTTCCGGAAACCCATCTCATGTCACCTCTATCCTATCAGGGTATCTAAATTGAAGCAGGGTATTGCACTTAACTATCACCAGTGGAGTATTTGTGAACCTGCAAGAATCCTGGGAAAGAAAGAAGGAGTTCCGGTTTTCAGGTTCCTGAAGGATCCGATTATCCGGGTATATGGCGAGGAATTTTACAAGGAGCTTGAAATTGTCTATAGGGAGCTGATAGAGAAGCGTTGATATAGTATGTGACACTTAAAATTTATAACCATATGGAAACAATAAAAAATTATGTAGAGAAGCACAAGGATCGTTTTCTGGAGGAGCTTTTTGATTTAATTAGAATACCATCCATCAGTTCCAATGCTGAAGCAAAAGATGCCATGTTCGAAACAGCGGGACATATAATGGATGTCCTGTTGAAAGCGGGGGCTGATCATGCTGAAGTAAAAGAAACCACGGGATGGCCTGTGGTATATGGACACAAGATGCTTGATGAGTCATTTCCAACAGTCCTGGTATACGGGCACTATGATGTACAACCGGCTGAGCCTCTGGAGCTTTGGGATTCTCCTCCTTTTGAGCCTGAAGTAAGAGATGGGAAGATCTATGCTCGTGGAGCTGATGATGACAAAGGCCAACTCTTTATGCATATGAAGGCCTTTGAGATGATGAATGCTTTGGGAACTCTTACATGTAATGTGAAGTTCATGATTGAAGGTGAGGAGGAGATTGGTTCTCCAAGCCTGAAGCAGTTTTGTAAAGAGAACAAAGAGCTGTTGAAGGCTGATATTATCTTGATCTCAGATACCACCATGATTGCCCAGGATATTCCTTCTATTACAGTGGGCCTGCGTGGTCTGAGTTACATGGAAGTTGAGGTAACGGGGCCTAACCGCGACCTTCATTCAGGTCTCTACGGAGGTGCAGTGGGAAATCCAGCCAACTTGCTTACTAAAATGATAGCTTCTCTGACCGATGAGAATAATCATATTACCATTCCCGGTTTTTATGATGATGTGATGGAGGTATCAGATAGCGAACGTACTGAGATGGCCAAGGCTCCTTTTAGTCTTGAGGAGTATAGAAAAGCACTGGACATTGATGAAGTCGTGGGTGAAAAGGGATTCTCCACCAATGAAAGAACAGGGATCAGGCCCAGCCTGGATGTGAATGGAATCTGGTCGGGCTATACAGGTGAGGGTGCAAAAACAGTTTTACCATCATTGGCCTATGCCAAGATCTCAATGCGACTGGTTCCCAACCAGGATTCGAAAAAGATCGATGAGCTCTTTATCAAACACATGGAGAGTATTGCTCCGCGAGGGACAAAGATAAAAGTTAAGAGTTTGCACGGGGGGCAGGGCTATGTGACTCCCATCGACTTCCCGGCTTACAGGGCTGCGAGCCGTGCCATTGAGGAGAGCTTTGGTAAAACTCCCATCCCGGTTCGAAGCGGTGGAAGTATTCCTATTGTGTCTGATTTTGAAGAGGTCCTGGGAATCAAATCCATTTTAATGGGTTTTGGCCTGGATTCAGATGCCATCCATTCGCCCAATGAAAATTATCCTCTGTTCAATTTCTACAAAGGGATCGAAACTATTCCTCTTTTTTACAAATATCTTGTTGAGGAGATGAGCTAGTTGTTGAAGAGAAGAAAGTAAATAGAAAGCCGCCGGAGTTTTTCCGGCGGCTTTTACATTAATTGTCATTTTTATTGAAATGGGTTAAAAAATACAGGCACTTGCAAAAATATATATATAAAAAGTATCCAGAGTGCTAAAGAAAAAGGGGGGGTGTGAAAAAAAAGTATATATTTGCATCTTCAAATCCTGAATAATTCATATAAATTTAATTTATTTTATTATGGCGGTAATAAGATTTAAGGCACTGGAACAGGTTTTTGACAGAAAACCCGTTCATGTATCCCTTCCTTCAGGAAAAGCATCGGACTATTATGCGATCAATGTATTTGACAGGGCGAAGATGCAGAAGTATCTGGCCAAGGATGCTTATAATCATGT
>JAOZQY010000355.1 GCA_029931975.1 Bacteroidales bacterium
GTGTTACAAATCCTGGTATGCCAGGCCTGTGATGAGGACCAAAAACATTCTTCAGACTGCCATACACCCTTATTGTAACCTGGTTTGTCCCCTCTTCCAGAAATTCATCCAGCCTGAGCTCATAAGGTGGCGCAAAGATCTGTCCCGCATTTTGGCCATTCAGTGAAACCGATGCAACTGTTCCATTCCACGCTCCAAACCTCAACATCACCGGTTGATCAGCGTCCTGTAAAGAAAAAGAGGTGCTGTAATCCACTGCATCAGAATAAAACGGGTATCCCTGCTCCTTCCATGATCCGTATGCGAGCATTTCCGGTGAAGATACACGCCAGCCATGATCTGCACTTTTGAGGGAAAAATCTCCCAGCAGATAGACCGGCTCCAGTTCACAATGTACCGACATGGGATCTGCCCTGAGAGTGATAAAATTTTCTCCCTCACCTGTCTTTCCCGTAATGTCGAATACCCCGAAGGATTTATCGATCCACCACTCCCCCTCTATGGGATTGATAAACTCATTGTTGATATAGACTGAATAAAGGAAGGGTCGTTCAACAACCAGTTTTAATGGAGCTCCGGCCATATCCGCATCCAGATTAAAAGGAAACTCAGCAATAAAACCCGATCCTGCGGAAAATGTGTCCCTCTCAATGATCTGCTGCTTAAACTGAACAGCAGATACCCACGGGTTCTTCTGGAATCCATGCGCTTCAAAAATTGCCTGGGAAGCATCATAAAAGTAGAGGACCTCACGTGCATGATCCTTCATGGTAAGATAACAGTAGTCAAGTGTTGCCACATTCTCTGAAACAGGTTCTACCTCCATCGGATCAAGTGCAAGGACCTGCTTCTCCCCCTGCCAATCCCGGGATTCAACAGTTTGCTCTTTGATTTTCTTATTTGAGACAAATAGCAACAGGCTCCCAACCGGGGGTAATTCTACGTTAAATCCTAGCGATTCTGCCTTCTTATCAAAGGCGAAGCTTCTCATATTTCCTTTAAAAAGGTCAAGCTGAACAACATCCTCACCCTCCATCTCCACAGTGATTTTCGCATATTCCTCTTTGTCAGAATTCACAAGAAACAGTAACTGTCCGTCTGTTAAAACTCTCCGGTGGTGCAAAATATCAGCTCCTGACTGCCCGGAAACCTTAAACTTCTCACTGGTAAGCAGACCGGATAGTTCCGGATCGGATATTCTATTGCTTGAGATCCATTGATCCGGGTATTCTTCCGACCAGGAGAGCATCTCATCAGTTGCCAGACCATCGAGGTACTCCGGAGGGCAGCCCAGTGAAATTACAACTCCTCCGACCCTGAGAAATTCGTCCATTAATAGCTTGGTTGGAGTATCGAGATTGCGCAAGGATTTGGGCAGAACAATCCTGCTGTACGATCGCTCTCCAATCACCAGCTTACCTTTCACAATACTACCGTGATCCTTCATTATATTTTCACAAGCTAAATCATATTCAACATGCAGTCTCTCCAATTCATCCAC
>JAOZQY010000066.1:0-17077 GCA_029931975.1 Bacteroidales bacterium
AACTGAACTCACATATGGCAACATCTCTGGTATCTTCAACATCGGTCCAATCCTGGGCTTTCAGCAAACTTTCCAGGTTCTTGAGTTTCACTTTAACCAGATAATCCCAGGAATAGGATTCCAGTAAGTCAAACAGATTCCCTGAAAAGAATCCGCTGTCTGCTCTGAAGAACACTTTCCTGATATTCCCGGGAAGACTGGATTGTACCTCCTTTAAGAACTCAACAACACCATTGGCTGTATATGCTGATCCCGTCCTGAACCATGTGTGGTAGAGCAGTTTCATCTCGCTCACAAAAACTAGCAGAGGGTGATAGCTTTTAGCTCCTTTCTTTGTTGTGTTAAATCCCTTCGCGGCACCTTCCTGGTTGCCACATACTGATTTAACGGTGGAATCAGCATCCAGAGTAATGCTTGTCAACCCGCTCTCACGCAACCACCGGGAGTTTTTTGACAGCAAGAACTCTTGCAGCTTACGTGCACCGCCTTGCCCCAGGTTCTTCAACGTGGCAGATATGGCGTTCTCATTTATTGCCTTATCCAGCTTCAGCAATGCTTTGACCAACCCGTCTCCGCTAAAGACAGCGATCCTGTAGATCCGGTTTATCCCGCTGATCGAAGCCAGGGTGATGGCCATCAAGACCTGATTGACACCAAACTTTGTTGCATTGTGCCACTCGGTGGGAAAGGAGGTGCTGATGGATTTCACTATGTGCTGGTGGTTCATATATTTTGCCACGGTATTGAGACCGGAATATTTAGTAATGTTACTACCTGTAAATGAGGACTTAACAACTTTATATTGGTTCTTTAACTTCTTCTTCGTATTTTTCATCTAGAAAGTGATGCTTTTTAGTTTATATTATTAGCTTTAACACCTTTAATATAAGCAAAATACATCACTTTTTCTAGTTTCTATTTTACATTTTTAAGTAAAAATCAAAAAAATCCAAACCTGATGTGAGCAGCATCAGGTTTGGCAAAATAGCATAATCCTTAGGCCTGAACCAGTCCCTTCATCATTTCACAGGCCAGTTTCGCATTCTTCTCCACGAAATCGATTCCGACCTTCTCGCCATTTGTCTTTAGCGGAAGAGGGTGGCATAGCTCATAGCTGTAATAGCCTTCATATCCGATCTCATTCATGTTTTTGACAAATTCAGGCAGGTATTTTTCCGCCAGCTGTTCCCCTGCTTTCTCCCCGTGATCGCTATGATCCTGGGTATCCACAATAATCCCGGCATCATTTCTGTCGAACTCTCCTCCGAAATGGGTCAACATCTGTATCCCTTTCACAGCTTGGGATGCTTCCTTTATATTCTCCGGGGTTTTATCATCCATAATCGGAGCATCCAGGCAGGCTTTTAATGCAGGAGAATCCACCTCATTGATCATACGTATCATATCCTTCCAGTCCTTGATTACCGGCTTGTGGTTCTGAAGTGCCAGCGTGACCCCGTAATCCTCCGCATATTTTGCACTCTCGATCAGGCCATCCCTGCACCAGTCCCAGATTTGTTCGGGTTCGAACTGATGATGGGCATGCTGCCAGTTATCCCTTGCAATATCATACCTGCCACCAGTGGGATGTAGCGTCACACCCGGCCAACCCAGGAATACCCTCAGGGGAGTTACTTCCAGATCGGAAGTCATACGCATTAGCTCACGCAGGTATACAATCTGGCATTCCCGGTATTCGGGAACCGGACTGCTGAAATCATTGTTGCCCGAGACAGCATAGATATCCAGTCCAAGGTCGTCAGCCTTCATCTTTAACTCCTTACACCGTGCCGCTGGCATATCCAGAGGATTCCCATGGGGCCTTTTCCCGTCAATTTCAATTCCATCATAACCAAACTCCTTAGCCTTTATCATCATATCATCCAGGCTGAGTGCATCGCCGCCGGGGAGGATAATCCAATGGCAGCTGTACCTGCTGCAGCATTGTGCAGAAATTTGCGCCTGTTCATGCTTGTTAGTTTTTGGTTCTTTAGCCCATGAGTTATTAAAGATAATCAATAAATCAATTGGGCATCTTTTTCCTTAGTGATCTGATCCTCTGAAGCAAGGGAGGATGTGAATAGTGAAAAAAAACATAGGCGGGATGGGGTGTCAGGTTGCTCAGGTTGTTCTTTGAAAGCTTTTTCAATGAGGAGATCAGGCTCTCAGCCTCATACTTCTCTCTGGCGTAGTTATCGGCCTGGTATTCGTTGTGTCGCGACAAAGCATTGGTGCCCAGGCCCACCAGCATGGAGATCGGAGCATAGAGCACACTGAACGCCACCAGACCCAAATGAAATGAGGCTTCCACACCACCCAGTGCCACAGCAAAGCTATCGAGTCCCACAAAAACAGAGAAGAGGTAGAGCATCACAGCTGATTGTAAGGTTGACAGTACCAATCCGGTGATGGAGTGCTTTTTTTTGTAGTGACCTACCTCATGGGCCAGGACAGCAACAATCTCCTCCTCCTCCAGGTCTTCGATCAGGGTATCAAACAAGACAATTCGTTTCTTTGGACCCAATCCTGTGAAGTAGGCATTGGCTTTGCTGGAACGTTTGGAGCCATCCATCACATAGATATTATCCAGTTTGAAACCCGCTTTTCCGGCAAAATCCTCAATCTTTCCCCTTAGGGATCCCTCCTCCAGTGGAGTCTGCTTGTTAAACAGAGGTACAATCAGATTGGAATAAAACATCATAAAGAAAAGCGATACCAGGGTAAGCACTCCCAGGGCAATCAGCCAGAACCATCTCCCGGTAAGCATATAAATCCATGTGATCAGCGCCAGGAGTCCCCCACCAATCAGGGCTCCAATCAACCACCCCTTGAGTTTATCAAAAATAAAAGTTTTTGCAGTTGTACGGTTAAAACCATAGCGTTCCTCCAGTACAAATGTGACATAGAGCTCAAATGGAATTGAAAACAGATCACTCAGCAGGGCAAATATCCCGAAGAATATAAGTACATGTACGATATAATGCGTGGTTTTGCCAGCAATCAGTCCATCTATCCATCCAAATCCTCCAAGAAAAAACACCAGTAACATAAGCGCCAGGCTCAGGGTACTGGTAAGAAAAGAAAAACGGGTATTGTCCCGTTTATAAAGCTGGCTCTTCCTGTACTCCTCTTCATCGAATATACCCGATAGCTCTTCCGGCAACTCAGGCAGAGTATGCTTCAGGTTCAGTCTGTCCAGGATCCTCTCCAGCACATATCCAAAAATCAAAACAGCAATCAATACAACAAACACCGTATTATACATCAAATATCCTCCCCTTCTAATTAACCCATTAACTAATTCCTAATAACCTGCTTCACAATATCCTTCCTGTTCAGCAGTCTCACATCCAGTTCTTCCCTGTATACCCTGTCGGGATCGAGAGTGTCAAGACCCAGTGAAAGGTCCAGCATCACACTGGCCGTATCCAACTTGTCCTCCAATTCATAGTAAACAGCCATATTGTGATAGGCTTTGGCCGCCAGAGTGCTGTCGGCAGAAGTACTCAAATCGTTCCAAATGGAGAAGGCGCTCTCCCAATCTCCCTGATCGATATACTTCACCGCCCTCTTCAGACTATCTTCCTGTCCCCTGTAAAGAATCCTGGAAGCCTGGTTCCAGATTGGAACCAGGTAGGAGCCATACTTAAATCCACTCTCATAGCTTAAGTCCCGGATCATCTCGACTCCCGGTTTATTCGGTAAAAATTCGCCATCTTCAATGACCGGAAAAAAAAGGGTGTCGATGGTGGTGTAGGTATCAAAGGGCCTGGGGCTTCCATACAAATATATGATCCATGTCACACTGTTGGAGACCTCAAAATAATGATTCCTTATCTCATTGGGTGAATTTGGATAATAATCAAAATGCTGCCCAAGAGAGGTCGTATAGGACTCCAGGCTGATAATGGCATCTCCACCAACGGCATCACAAATATCCCCCACCTCTCTCTTGGTAAGTATTTTAGCTTCAAGAGCTGTGGTGTCGGTTCTTCTGTCAGATAACCATATGGGCCTGTGAAATCTTTCAATGGGAGAGTTCCTGAGCACCTCCAGAGCTCCGCGGTTCAGGTTATTGCATATCAGGGTATCGAGCAATACAAGCTGCCTGGCATCCATCCCGACCTGGTTCTGCTCCGACCATGTATCAGGGGTGAGAGGAGCCCTGTTCAGGAATATCAGCTGGTTCACACGATCGGGAAACTGGACCGTAGCAGGTTCAAGTACTTCAAACTCTACCACAGCGTAAATACCTACACATCCCTGGAGTACCAGGGACAATATCAGAATCGATATAAGAGATTTTACCCTGACGACTAATCCTTTCACTTTTAGGAAGGGGATCACACACTCATGCCACCACACACCTGCAGTGTCTGACCGGTCATATAGGAAGAAAGATCAGATGCAAGGAAAAGGGAGACATTGGCCACATCTTCGGGCAGACCGCCGCGTTTCAGTGGTATACTCTTGATCCATTCCTCTTTCACATTATCCGGTAGTTTGCCGGTCATTTCAGTAATAATAAATCCCGGAGCAATAGCATTGCACCTTACATTCCTGGCTCCCAACTCTTTGGCTATAGATTTGGTAAACCCAAGTATCCCAGCCTTTGAAGCAGAATAATTGGACTGTCCTGCATTGCCATTAACACCTACCACCGAACTCATGTTGATAATGGTTCCGGTCCTTGCCTTCAACATATATTTTTGCGCGGCTTTGGTGAAATTAAAGACCGACTTCAGGTTGACCTTGATGACCAGGTCCCACATCTCTTCATCCATCCTCATCAAAAGTGTATCACGTGTGATTCCTGCATTATTCACAAGAATATCAACCTTTTCAAAATCGGCGATCACCTGATCCACTGTTTCCTGAGCCTGGTTATAATCGCTGGCATCGCTCACATATCCCTTGCCCTTTACACCAAGGTCATTTAGCTCCTTTTCAAGAGTATCCATATTCTCATCCCTGGAAAGATCTGTAAATGCTACATCTGCTCCTTCCTGGGCAAAACGAAGTGCAATCATTCTTCCAATACCTCTCGCGGCACCAGTTACAATTGCAACTTTTCCTTTAAGTAGATCCATGATATTATGATTATTTGTGATTCTATGCAAATAAATGAAAAATCGCTCAAACTAAAAAAGATAAGAATCGATCAGAGTGCTCAACTCACCGGCCGGACCCTGTAAATACAGATCGGTCATCGCGTCTGTGAATGCAGACCTCTCCGGGTTGATCTCAATAATTATAGCGCCATTGGATTTGGCAATTGATGGCAACACTCCTGCCGGCATCACCTCACCTGTGGAACCAATTATCATTAAAACATCAGCTTTGGAAATCTCATCAACGGACCTGCTGGCAGCTTCCGTGGGGATTCCTTCTCCAAAAAAAACAAAATCAGGCTTTAATACTTCATTATCCATAGAGCATCTTGGAGGCAGAGTATCCAGGGAGACCTCTGAAAGCTCGAAACGTTCTCCGCATAAACTGCACTTCAGCCATTTGGAGTTCCCGTGGTATTCAATCACCGTACGGTTCCCCGCCTCATAATGCATGTTATCAATATTCTGTGTAATTACTGCCTTTAGCATACCCTCCTTCTCCATTCGTGCCAGCAGATAGTGAGCAGCATTGGGACTGGCATCAATGAAGTACTCATAGAAGATTTTTGAAATTGCCTCCCAGGACTCTAAGGGATGCTTGCAAAAAAAGTCAATATCCAGAATGGATGGATCATGCTTCGACCAGATTCCCCCTTCTCCCCTGAAAGGCGGAATACCGCTCTCCACTGAAATTCCGGCACCCGTAAATGCAACCAGGTGCTTTGCCTCTGCAATTATGCCGGCAGCCTTAATAATATCCTGCTCACTGCACACCATCTATGAACTAGACATTATTAATTAATGCAGCCATCTTCTCCCCTATTTCGGCTGGAGAGACCACAACCGTGATCCCGCATTCTTCCATTATCTTCATTTTGGCTTCAGCGGTGTCGGCCTTACCTCCAATAATAGCGCCTGCATGCCCCATTCTGCGACCCTTTGGCGCAGTTTGCCCGGCAATGAATCCAACCACCGGTTTGTTGCCATGCTCTTTAATCCAGTAGGCCGCATCCGCTTCCATACTTCCACCAATCTCCCCGATCATAATAATTCCCTTTGTCTGCTCATCCTCCATAAGTAGCTGGACGGCATCTTTAGTGGTGGTTCCAATAATGGGATCCCCACCAATACCGATACATGTGGATTGACCCAGGCCAGCCTTGGTAATCTGATCCACCGCTTCATAGGTCAATGTACCCGAACGTGATACGATTCCAATAACACCCTGCTGATGTATGAAACCGGGCATGATCCCAACCTTGGCTTCACCAGGGGTGATCACTCCAGGACAGTTGGGGCCTACCAGGCGGGTATCCCGATTCTCCAGGTAGGCCTTTACCTTGATCATGTCCACCGTGGGAATACCCTCAGTGATGCAAACTACCAGTTTTATCCCGGCATCAGCGGCTTCCATAATGGCATCGGCTGCAAAAGGAGGCGGAACAAAAATCACAGAGGTATCTGCTTCTGCCTCTTCGACAGCTTCAAGTACGGTGTTAAAAACGGGTAAGCCCAGATGCTCCTGCCCCCCTTTTCCCGGAGTCACTCCACCCACCAAATTGGTGCCATACTCAATCATCTGCTTAGCGTGAAAAGTTCCCTCGCTACCGGTGTATCCCTGGACAATAACCCTGGATTCTTTAGTTAATAATACGCTCATCTATACGGTTCTTTTTAGGTTCTGATGAATCTCAAAAGTAAGTAAAAATTCGTACATTTCGATATGGAAGCGATCCTCTATATAGGCATATCCCAAACCCTCTTTGCCGGCATCCTGATCTCCGTAAAGCGACCCAGAATGCTGGCCAACCAGATCCTTGCAGCATGGCTATTTATCATCGGTTTAGAGATGATTATTGTCCTGGTCAATGAGACACTGGTTGAACTTTACCCCATTAAAATACTTCCTTATACCTATGGTCCGCTCCTCTTTCTCTATGCAAAATGGATGACCACCGAAAAACCCCTCTTTGATCTGAGATACCTTTGGCACTTTGCCCCTTTTTTTATTTTTCTGATTGTCTCACTGGTTTTTATTGATGAACGGGTTATGCATGGCACCGACGGATTCCTGGTGACCGACCGCTTTGTATCCTTCAGAATTGTTTATGGCATTACCTTCTTTATCTCTATTACTGCCTATTCAATAGCCACCTTTGTGGTAATTCACCGGCACCAGCTCAGGTTGAAGGAACTGGTGAGTTATTCCTCCGGAAAAATCACCCTGCAATGGCTGCTGGGACTATCCATTACCTTTTATGCCGGCTATGTGATCATGTTCATTTTCGGCGGGGTCGATATAATGACGGGTTTTATGCCCTTTGATCCCTACGAGATCTCCTTCATAAGTTTGACTCTTCTCACCTTTCTGTTCGGCGTATTTGGGTTTCACCAGCCCAGTATTTTCGAAGAGGTAGTAAAGATCGAAACGAAACCGGAAAAGATGGAACCGGACACAATCAAATACCAGAGATCCGGATTGAAAGAGAAGGACGTGGCCAATTATGTGAATAAGATCGGGAAATACATGCACATTGAAAAACCTTACCTGAACAGGGAATTGACTATTTATGATCTCTCAGATCAGCTCAAAATTCCAAGGCATATCCTGTCGGAGGTGATCAACGAGCACATGGGGAAGAACTTCTATCACCTGGTGAATGAATACAGGGTAAATGAGGTGAAGAAGCGGATGAAAAGTGATGAATACAGGCAGCTTACCATACTTGCCATTGCCTTCGATTCGGGTTTCAACTCCAAATCGAGTTTCAATACCGTTTTTAAGGAAAAGACAGGGCAGACTCCCAGTGAATACATGGAAAGTTTCAATGCCAGAAATTCCTGAAAGATCTTCCAATCACCGAACGGTAAATACGCAGGTAGATTCTGAACTGTGGGGGATATTTCAGGAAAAGCTCAAACCACATGGGTTTTTGCATAATGGTTTTTTGGTGACTGAAATCATTAAAACCTGCTCTGCCATGATAGCTCCCCATTCCCGAGGCACCAACACCTCCAAAGGGTGCATTCATATTGATAAAATGCATCACTACCTCGTTAATCATACCTCCTCCTGAGGCGATCTCCTTCATAATACGCCGGGCAAGTCGCAACTTCCGGGTGAAGATATAGAGTACCAGGGGGGCAGGTTGTAGCTTTAATGTTTCCAAAAGCTCGTCCAGATTCGTATAGGTAAGCACCGGCAGCAAGGGTCCGAACACTTCTTCCTGCATGATCCGGTCCTCGGGTGTTACACCATCCATAATGGTTGGCTCGATATAGCAATCCGAACGATCCATCTCTCCTCCCAGGACCACCTTATCCGGATCAATGAGTCCCGCTACCCGGTCAAAGTTCCTTTCATTGACCATGCGTGGCAGCATGGGGCTTTCTTTGGGATTTGAACCACATATCCGGTTTATTTGCTTCCCGATCTCCTGAATAAGCTGTTCCTTAATGGATTCATGCACATAAATGTGATCGGGCGAAACACATGCCTGGCCGTTGTTATGCAGCTTTCCCCAGGCAATCCGCTGCGCGGTACGTTTCAGCTTGCAATCGGGCATCACAATCACCGGGTTCTTCCCTCCCAGTTCCAAGGTTACCGGTGTTAGTTGCTCGGCAGCTGCCCGCATCACAATTCGACCCACCTCCGTACTACCAGTAAAGAAAATTTTATCAAATTTCTGTTTAAGCAATTCGGTGGTCTCTTCCACTCCCCCTTCTACCACGTGGATCAGTTGTTTGGAAAAGTTTGTATTGAAGATCGCTGCCATGGCGGCCGAGGCGTGTTTGGTGAGCTCACTGGGCTTTAGAATCACCGTATTGCCGGCAGCAAGGGCTGAAATCATGGGAACCAGGGATAACATAAAGGGATAATTCCAGGGACCGATTACCAGGGTAACACCGTAAGGTACCGCGATGGTCCTGGTCCGGGCCGGAAAATTGGAGAGATTGGTCAGCCGCCACCTGGAGCGGGACCATCTTTTCAGCTGCCGAATGGCAACATTAATCTCTCCATAGGGAATACTGAGTTCATTCTCTACAGTGACCATCTCTTGCTTTTTGAAATCTTTGTAGATGGCCTCTGTTAACACGGCCTCATTCTCAAGTAAGAGATCATGTAGCTTTCGCAGGTTCTTTTTTCGTTGGGGGATCGACCTGGTATGACCCGCCAGGAAGTATTCACGCTGGGAAGCAATCAATTCCTTCATGGGCCTAAAATTAAGAAATATTCAATCAAATGGTTCAGACTTGTCGGCCTGCACCCATTTAGCCGGTTTTGGGCGTCCAAACCGCTCAATTCGGACGATTCAGAGCGAATGGCACACTAGTTTTGCACTATGACATTAAAGATACTATCGGGAATGCTGTTCATGTTGTGGGTAATTCCAGCTGCAGGTCAGGGGCTGTTCGAGTCTTCCCTTGCTGAAGATACAGAGATACCAGGCAGGGAGATCCTCTCCATTGGAGGATTTATCAGGTCGGCGGTCTACCTTGGAAACACACCCGGTGAGGAAGATCCCTATCTGCAAAGCGCATATGGCCAGGCCAGCCTGATCTTGAAAGCAAAGGCAGGATCATTTGCCACAGCAGTGGCCGACATCAGATTTAGATACGGTACTGAATGGCAACAAGATATTTCTGATATAACACTCAGAGAGGCTTATGTGGATCTTCAGACCGGACCTGCAGGATTCAGGCTGGGTAAGCTGATATCCCCCTGGGGAAAAGGAACGCTGTTCAATCCCACCAATAAGCTTACACCCATCGATCCCACCGTTCGTTCTCCTGATCCGGATGATATGAACCTGGGAATCTGGGCACTGCAGGGAATTCTTAACCTGGGATCGGTTTTGAAACTGACCGGGACCTGGAATCCGCTTTACCAACCCGGAAAACTGCTGATCGATCCCATCCCCATGCCCGAATATGTATCCTTCCTGGAAGCAGACTATCCGGGGGTAAAACTGGAGGACGGGAATTATGGACTCCGACTGGACCTTCGTGCCCCGGTGATGGATGCAGCGCTTTACTTCTTCGATGGATACCACAGCTGGCCGGGCATCGCCTTTGACTCCTTTATTATGGATACGCTTACCATGGAGCCTTTAGCTCTGAATATAAGGGAGAAGTCCTATCGGATAAGAATGGCAGGCGGGGACCTATCCATCCCCCTGGGTTCATGGATATTCACAGCCGAAGGCGCCTGGTTCCAGTCGACCGATGCTCATGAGGGAGTGGAATACCTCCCCTTCTCAGAACTTTCCTATACGGCTGAGATTGAAAAAAGTGTTACATGGTTGACCGCCATTGTGGGCTACTATGGCAAACATATACTTGGTTTTACCCCGGCTGTGGCTGAGCCTGTAATCTCGGCCGAACAGGAGCAGTTCCTGCCGCTGATGCAGGGGGGGATGATTATCACTTCAGAAATGATCGACGGCGTGGTTAAAGAACAGCTTGCAGCATTTAACAGACTATACAATTACCAGTTGGAGGAGTACTATCATTCAGCATTTCTTCTTCTAAAAGGAAATTTTTTTCATGAGCTGCTGGAAATCTCCATGCCGGTCATTTATAACATAAGCACAGAGGAGTGGCTTGCACAGCCCTCCATTTCGTGGATGCCCGCCGATGGCCTGCGCCTAAAAGCAGGCTTTAATGGCTTCTGGGGGGGTGAAAACTCCCTTTACGACATGATTGGCCCGGTACTGAATGCCGGGTATATTTCTATGACACTTACGTTTTAAACATAAAAGATGATCAATAAAATCGTCAAATACCGCTGGTGGATTATTGCCGCCTCTCTCTTACTAACGATTGGGTTCTCCATGTCATTGCTGAAACTGGAGATCGATCCCGATCTGAAAAACTACTTTCCAAAAACCATGACCTCCATGGTCAATACAGACAGGATTGAAGAGATCTTCGGTAACCAGGATATCATTATGATGATTTTCGAAGCTGATGATATTCTTAATGAAGCCACATTGAAGCGTCTGAAAGCAGTGGAAAAGGAAATTGACCGCATGGATGGAATCAAGCGTAGCTCTTCCCTGTTCGGTTCCAATCATATCTACGGCGAAGGGGGGGTGATGTATGTGGAGCCCACCGTCCTTCGCATTCCCAAAAATGAGGTCCAACGCGACGAACTGCGCCAGACAATCATAGGTAATGAAATGGTTTATAAGGTAATGGTTTCTGACGATTTTAAGGCCACTGCCCTTATGGTCACACTTGAGAAGGATGCTAATGAAGACACAGTTTTTGCCGGAATTCATGAAATCCTTCAGGAGCATCCGGGTAACGAAACAATCCATTTTGGAGGGCTCCCCTATCTGCGGCAGGCCATTAATAAGGACATTAAGCGAGACGGAATCATCCTGATTCCAATTGCCCTATTGATGATGCTAATCTTCCTCTATCTTGTATTCCGGGAATGGAGAGGTGTTTGGCTTCCCTTCCTGGTGGTGGTCATGTCGATCTTGGTGGGTCTCTCCGTGATCCCGATCCTGGGATGGAAATTTTCTCTTATCACCTTACTGGCACCTATTTTATTGATCGCGGTGGCCAACGATTATGGCATCCATATGATTGCCAGGTACCAGGAACTCAATGCCTCCGGATCCAATGAAAGTATGCCGCAAAAGGCGGTCCGGATCATACGCGATTTATGGAAACCGATCATGCTCACGGGCCTCACCACCATAGCGGGAATCTCCTCCCTCTGGGCACATACCATGATCCCGGCACGGCAGATGGCGCTGGTAGCCAGTATAGGCGTTTTAATGGCCATCATTTTCAGTCTGACGCTGTTGCCCGCCCTACTCTCCCTGCTCCCCAAATCAAGATATGTTCCTAACATGAATGAAAAGGGTACGGGAAACAAATGGAATGTGCTTGGACGCTTTGCGTTCTTTGTAGTCAGGAACAAAAAGCTTATCCCTAAGGTAGCCCTGGTAGTCACCCTTCTTATCTCAACAGGGATTGTCTTTCTTAAGGTCGACTCCAACGAAGAGAATTTCTTCCCCGAACGACATGAAGTGAAGCAGGCTGCTAATATTATCAACTCAAAGTTCGGGGGATCAGAGAGTATTTCGCTTTTGTTTAGCGGTGATATACTCTCTCCCGAACTCCTTCAAAGGATGGAGACCTATGGTGAAGAGATGGAGCAGTTTGATGCGGTTGACTTCACTATGGGCTTTTCCGGTGTGGTTCGTGAAATTAGCAAAGCACTGAACGACCCCGGCGATCCCCTATACGACCTTATCCCTCCCACAAGGGAGGCTGTGGCTCAATACATGGAACTCTACTCCATGAACGGAAATCCGGACGAACTTGAACAGCTGGTGGACTTCAATTACGAACATGCACACCTGATGATCCGTATCAATGATTCCAACATGGAGACAGTTAACGGAATCATCAAAAAGCTTGAAGAGATTACCAGGGATGATCCTGCTGTTGAAGCCATAGGTGGAAATGGCTATGTGCAGACTGAGCTGGCCAATAGGGTGCTCAAAGGCACCTATTACTCCCTTGGTATCGCACTGTTTATCATTTTTATCCTGCTATCCATCATTTTCCGGTCGTTAAAGGCCGGGCTCCTGGGAATTCTTCCGCTCTCTATTTCGGTGGTGGTGCTTTTCGGAATGATGGGGCTAACAGGCATTCGGCTAGATGTGGCCACCGCACTGCTCTCATCGGTAATGATTGGTGTAGGAGTCGATTACACCATCCATTTCCTCTGGAGATACCGGGAGGAACGAAAACTGAACAGACCGGCTTCCGAGGCGGTAATAACCACTATTACCACCACAGGACGAGGGATCATTTTCAATGCTCTTTCGGTAATTGTGGGCTTTTCTGTATTGATTCTTTCCTCCTTTACCCCCATCCGCTTTTTTGGAGTACTGGTAGTAGTCTCAATCCTCAGTTGCCTGGTAGGTGCTCTGGTCATTCTGCCAGCCATCCTCCTTCGCTTTCGTTTTAAGTTCCTGGAAGCGGCACAGGATGAAGTAAAAATTCATAAAATCAAAAGAAAAAGAGCCATGAGAAGAGTTTCAATGGGCATATTGCTGGTCCTGCTGGTTACCATTAGCGCCAGTGCACAGGATGCAAGAGAGATTGTAAAAAAGAGTCACGACGTGGTAAAGGTTAATGCCTTCGAGGCTGTCGCCACCCTTACTATCGCCGATTCAAAGGGAAACCAGCGTATCCGGAAAAATTCCATGGCCTCCATGTCGCTTCCCGACGGAACCGAAAAAAGAATCATCAAGTTCGTTTCTCCGGCGGAGGTGCGAGGAACAGGAATTCTGATTTTCGATTACCCGGAGAAGAGTGATGATATGTGGGTCTACCTTCCGGCACTTCGCAAAACCCGGCGCATTGTAAGCAAGGAAAAGAGCAAGAGCTTTATGGGGAGTGAATTTTCCAATGCCAATATGACTGCACCCGGACTGGACGATTTCAGCTACCGCTTACTGGATCAGGAGCATTTCCAGGGAAAAAATTGTTTCATTGTAGAATCAATTCCACTAAGCACCGATCTGGAAGATGTATATGGCTATTCAAAATCAATTTCATGGGTGGATGAAAATAGCTATCTTGTCTATCAGATTCACTATTTTGATTTTGACGGTGAGCTTTTTAAGACCATTACCAACAGTAAGTTTCAGAAGCTGGACGAGAAAAATAATAAGTATATGGTAACCGGGATGCAGGCAGTAAACCTTCAAAACAAAAGGTCTTCAGAAATAGTCATGGACCAGGTGGCAGTCACCGCCACCAATCCAGCTTATTTTACGGTGTCATATCTTGAAAAAGAATGAAAAAGAGATTATTCATCTGCTTTTTAGGATTGCTCCTTCGAAGTCAATAGTGATCTCACAAAGATCGAAATCCGCTTCAAAAACAAAGAGAAAGAGAAATAGCAGGATATTCCCTATTTTTGCACGATGTCTGTCGATTCCACCATATGTGCACTTGCAACTCCCGGTCATGGAGCTATTGCTGTGATTCGTGTAAGTGGCCCAGAATCCATTTCCATTACTGAAGCCCTGTTTCACCCTGCCACCAGAGGAAAACAGCTATCCTTACAAGAGCCCAATACCATCCATTTAGGAACTATCAACAAGAATGAAGAGATCATCGATGAAGTGCTTGTAAGTCTCTTCAAGTCGCCCCACTCCTACACCGGGGAAGATTCCATTGAGATATCCTGTCACGGATCACCCTATATTCAGCAAAAGATACTTGAACTCCTGCTGGCCCAGGGAGCTGAACCTGCCCGTCCGGGCGAATTCACCCAGCGTGCCTTCCTGAACGGAAAGATGGATCTCTCCCAGGCCGAGGCCGTGGCTGACCTGATCGCCGCCGAATCGGAAGGAGCCCACCGCGTGGCACTACAACAACTAAGAGGTGGCTTTTCAGACCGGCTAAAGTCATTACGTGCACAGCTGCTTCATTTCATCTCCCTGATCGAACTGGAACTGGATTTCAGTGAGGAGGATGTGGAGTTTGCCGATCGTGGCAAGCTGGTGACCCTGGTAAAAAAGATTGCCACCCTCATCGATGAATTGATCTCCTCCTTCCAACTGGGGAATGTCCTGAAGAACGGAGTCCCTGTGGCCATTATTGGCCGGCCCAATGTGGGCAAATCAACCCTGCTAAATGCCATCCTAAAGGAGGAACGCGCCATTGTAAGTGAGATTGAGGGGACCACCCGCGATTCCATCGAGGATACCATCAACCTGGAAGGTGTCACTTTTCGTTTTATCGATACAGCAGGCATCAGGGAAACCGCCGACACCATTGAGAACCTGGGGATCAGGCGCACTTATCAAAAAATTGAACAGGCTTCTGTGGTGCTCCTGCTGACCGAGGCAGATGACGATCCTGAGATTATCCGGAAATCCATCGAAGCCATCCGTCAGCAAATAAATAGCAGCAAGCACCTGGTGGTGGTCCTGAACAAATCGGACCGCGTACCTGAGGAGCAGCAAAAAGCCCTGCAACAAAAGATTTCCCTGAAGGAGAATGAAAGACTCGTCTCCATTTCGGCCGAGAAGGGTGAAAACATTGATGGACTCACCAAAATGCTGCTGGAGATCGTCAACCTGGGAAGCATCAAACACCAGGATGTGGTAATCTCCAACCTCCGGCACTACAACGCCCTTAAATCGGCCTCAGAAGGCCTGTCACGTGCCTCAGAGGGCCTTATGAACTCCCTCCCCACCGATCTGCTGGCCCAGGATATCCGCGAAGTACTGCACTACCTTGGCGAGATCACCGGCGAGGTCACCACCGACGAGATTCTTGGCAATATCTTCAAGAATTTCTGTATCGGAAAGTAAGCGCTGCAAAACATGCAATTTTCAAAAAAATCGTGCAGAAGGCTTGTGATGATTGTAGATTGTCATAAGATGCTTGTAAACAGTCATAAGATGCTTGAAAATTTTGTAGTAAATTGTGACGATGTTAATTTAAAACGTACTACAATGACAACAAATCGAAGAGACTTTATCAGAACAAGCTCCATGTTAGCAGCTGGAAGCATCCTTCTGCCCTCCTTTACACTGGCCGGATCGAAAATGAAACCCGGACTCCAGGTGTATTCCATGAGAAATCAGCTAAAGGATGATTTCGAAGGGACCATGGAGTATATCGCAAAAGTAGGATATAAGCACATTGAAGGCTATGGTCTGGGAACAGATGGGAAATTCCTGGGTAAGATTTCTGCCTCACACTATAAGAAGGTGATTGCTGACCTGGGCATGGAATTGAAAGCCACACATTGTTCTTATACATCGGCCGACAAAGCCGGGAAGATGGTTGATGCAGCCAAAGAAACAGGAATGGAGTATATGATTGTTCCCTATACCCCGGATAACGCAAGGAAGACAGCTGATGGCTGGAAAGAGGTTGCCGAGAACTATAATAAGATAGGTGAGCTATGTAAGGAGGTCGGGATGAAATTTGGCTATCACAATCACGATTTCGAATTCAAGGAGCTCGATGGCATTATTCCTCAGGAGCTCTTGATCGAATCGACCGATGCCAGCCTGGTTCATTTCGAGATTGACCTGTTCTGGGCCACAAAGGGAGGCTACGATACCCTTGAATTGCTGAAAAAATACCCGGGCAGGATCCAGCTCTTTCACGTCAAAGATGCCACCCCCGAACTGGAAGGATGCACTGTTGGAGAAGGTATTATTGATTTCAAGTCCATTTTCACAGCCGGCCTGGCAGATGCCGTGGAGTACTACTTCATCGAGGACGAACGAACGGATGATCCCTATAAGAACGTTAAGGCGGATTATGCCTATATGTCGAAGCAAAGTTTCGCTTTATAAATGACTATCAGAAATCCATACCTGCTGCTTGTAGTTCCGCTGATATTGGCTGTGCTTGCAGTAGCGGGTTATGGTTTCTTTTTTAAGGCGGCTGTACCTGGTAGCTGTATCCTTATCCTCGCCTTCCTGTACAGAGGAAGACTAAAAACTGAAACAGACACCTGGTTTGTGCTGGCCGCCCTGTTCTTTTCCATAGTTGGCGACTGGTTCCTCTCAAACAAGGGGGATAGTTTTATGATGTTTTCTGCCGGGATTGGCCTCTACCTCCTTGCCCATGTGGGCTACCTCTGGTTTGCATTGCGCAACGGGCACCTTCATAAGTTATTTACGATCATTGTACTAAGCGGATTTCTGCTGTTTTTCATTCTTAAGCTTTACCCGGCCATCGACGATACTGTTTTAATGATTGCTGTATTAATCTACCTGCTTATATCCTGCCTCTCATTGGGTGCTGCTTTAGGGATCAGACTACAGCCGGTAGTTAAATGGAGTTATTTTGCAGGTGTTACCCTGATTCTGTTTTCTGATACGATTATTTCCCTGAATGAATTTACCTCCTACACTGCATTGAATTTCCTCATCCTGCCCACCTATTATGCGGCACATATC
>JAOZQY010000066.1:17177-19015 GCA_029931975.1 Bacteroidales bacterium
ATTCGGGGAGTAAGGTCTTCCTCCATGCCACGCAAAGGCGGATCCCATGCCTCGACCACACGGAACTGCAACTTACTTTCTCCTACAGAAAGCTCCACAACAGATCCTTCATCACCTTCCTTACAGGTATAGTATAATGATACCCTGAATTTCCCGTCTTCCGGAACCTCCACCTGCCAGGTAATGCTATCATGCAGTGAGGTCCAGTTGGAAAAGAAAGAACAGTTTGGATATCGATTCGATCGCGTGATGTTGCCATGTTCCTTTCCGTCGCGGGCCGGAATCTGGGTATATTTAAGAGCAGGGTGACCCAGGTAGAACGGACGGGGATCTACTTTGGGGAGTTCAACTTTAATCTGATGGCGGTAATCTTCAGCCACCTTCTCCATTTCCTCCTTCACATCCGGCAACTGCTCGCTAAGGTCCACTTGCTGCCCCCTGTCAGCCTCTATATCAAACAGGCCTCCCTGGTGTCCAAGCCTGTATTTCTGACTCCTGATACTCAGTCGGCCTCCCCAGTAATTGAGCAGGTATCGGTCCTCCCATTCCACAACATCTTCCATCAGGCTTTCTTTTACACTGATCCCATCCAGCGAATGATTGGTTTCATATGGGATATTACACATTTCGCTCAGTGTGGGCAAGAGGTCCGTGACGGATACCAGGCGATTCACCTTTTTCCCGGCTTCGATCTTTTGGGGCCATTTAATAAACATGGGCGAACGCACTCCACCTTCGTCCACGGAACCCTTTTTTCCTTTCATACCGTCGTTCCATCGCCACATAGCCGGACCATTGTCGCTAAAGTAGATAACAATAGTGTTGTTTTCGATTCCAAGCTCTTCAGTTTTGGCTAAAATCCGCCCCATGTTCCAGTCAATATTCTCACACATGGCCAGGGCCGCACGGGTATCATTAATATCCTCCTTGTCAGATTCTGACAACATTTTGATCTCTTTATCCTTATACCTTTCCCAGTACTCCTCAGGCGCCTGGAAAGGGGTGTGAGGAGTATTAAAGGGCAAATAAAGAAAGAAGGGCTCATCGCTGTGTTCCTCCATAAAAGCCAGACCGTGATTGGTGAAGTCATCAATGATAAAACCTTCTCCCTGAACTATTTCTCCATTGTGCTCCAGCATGGGAGAATGGTAGTTGCCCCAATGCCCGGAACAAAAACCATAGTAGTCATCAAAACCCCGCCCGTTGGGATGATAGGGATATTGCATCCCATTGTGCCATTTGCCATAGGCTGCTGTGCTGTAGCCAGCTCTTTTAAAGACCTCCGCAATAGTGGTCTCATCCATATCGAGCCGTTCTCCACCCCCCCCGGTACTGTATACACCCCCTCTGAAATGATAGCGGCCGGTCAACAGTTCAGCCCGGGTGGGCGAACAGACTGCGCATACATAAAAATTTTCCAGTGAGGCGCCAGAGGCAGAGAGCGCATCGATATTCGGGGTAGAGATATTGCTGTTCCCGTTTACACTCAGGTCCCCCCAGGCCTGGTCGTCGGTCAGAATGATGATCACATTAGGAGGTCCTGCTGTTTTTTCGGTAGTGCATCCGGAAATTACAAGAGCGTATACGGTGAGCGCAAAGATCAGGTATCTCATAGTTTTTGGAGTTTGAAAAGAAACCTAAAAATAGAGATTAAGTCCGGATTTTCATCATCCTACTCGCTCCTTATGCTATCGGCCGGATTGGCCGTAGCAGCCCTGTAGGAATGATAACTCACCGTAAGCATAGCCAGAAGCAGTACGATTGTGCTTACCAGGAAAAGGACCAGGAAAAATACACCCATCTGGAAATTGATAGAATAGGCAAACTTCTGCAACCAT
>JAOZQY010000005.1 GCA_029931975.1 Bacteroidales bacterium
TATCAACAGTATTGGCTTGATTTATAGATAATTGCAAGTTTTCTTAGAGGCACTATATAAGTCTATTCGGATACTTGTGTTGACCTACTCCCAAATTTCCAAGAAGCTTTGTTGTTTGAACTTTGTATTTAGCCTGTTATCTACTTAGAAATCAACCTTTAATGAAATATCTTACTCCAAGCCACAACTCATAAAGTCCAAAAGCAATCAACCCAACAACCGATATCCGGGCAGCTATACGGGTTACTTTAGAACCTAGTTTACGCGCACTTGCGAAGATAAAAATGATACCTGAGAGGCTAATGACCAAGGTTGTATAAAAAGCTGCCACTAAAACAACTCCATTAATCGGCGCCAGAATAATTATTGGGCCATCACTTTACAATGTTTATAGTTGGGAATTCAGTAATTCGAAGCGTCGTACACCCATAAGGTATAAGTTCTATCTCATGAAGATGCAGGTTCTCATTTTTCAGATCTTTCGGGCTCCATGGTATAGATAAGGGGATACCTGTTATCTTTCGCCATCCCGGGGTAATCGCAGCTCTGGCCTTAATTGCAACAGGGGAATTTTTTATATTCCATGGATAAGCTGAATTGTTATGGAGAGAAACGAATTTGAAGTTCTTCTCCAAATCCTGCAGATCGTCCTCAATCAGAGAATAATTCCATTGGCTCGCGGGGTAGACTTCATAATAATCCTTAAACTTATCCTTATTCTCAATGAATTTCCAGGATTCCTCTATTTTCAATGAATATACCAGTGGCCCTCTTTCAACTGCCACTGAGAAATCATGCCATCTGCTCGTTTTCAGTTTCATAGGCAACACCAATTCAAGCACATCACCATCAGACCATTTCCTGTCAAGAATTAAAATTTTGTTGCCCTGTTCCTCTGTGAAATCATGCTTATTAGTGATCACTGTTGCTTGTTCACACCAGGCTGGTATTCGCAAATGCAGGGGAAAAGAGATATCCTGATCAGTTGTACAAGTAAACCGAATTGTATCGTTAAACGGATAGTTAGTCTCCTCTAAGAACCTCACGGTTATCCCATTGCCAACCTTTGCGGTCACTTCACTGGAAGAATAAACCAATGCTGCAAGACCATGATCAGCAGTAGCATACCACAAATTTTGAGTAAACTTCGGCCATCCCTGGTGCATATTGCATAAGCAACAGGGGTATCCTGAAACTGTTCCAAAGCAGCTTCCTGTATAATCATGTTCAACATCCTGATAGAAGTTATTCGGATTTCTTGAAATTTCGACCTGGTTTGCTGCCTGGAAATACTGTTTCATCATATAATCATCCATTACCTGGGTTGGCAAAGCATTGAATGCTAATTTCTCCAAATGATCGGCGAACCCGATATCACTGGTAATTTTTAACATTGTTTCAAGAGAATACATCATTTCAACAACTGAGCAAAGTTCTATTCCCTGAGTTGGGTCTGTACCATGAAGGGGCTCGTCACCCCCAAACATACCCTGAGCTTGTCCATGATAGGTTTTCAAATCATAAAACGCTCTTTTTACAGCTTTTACAAGGGAACTATCCCTGTTTTGCTGAAAATAAACAAGCGGTTCCTTGATACCCTGTGCCACATTCACACAGTGAAATCCTCCGAAATGCTTGAGAGAAAGATTGTCCAGCTCATTCTCATCAAAAGGATATTTCTTTATTTCAAAACAGTGCCAGGGAGTTTCTGCGCTTTTAGTGACATCATCGTTTAAAAAGACTGTGCCCCATGGAAATGTTTGTTCATGAATGAGTTCCGCCAATTCCAATAGATAATCCTCACCTGTTATATTATAGAACCAGTAGACGATCATCAGATTATCTCCCCCCCGCCTGTTTCCCCAGAATGTCAGAAAATCAAGTGGTTCTTCCGGTAATTGTTTCAACTGGAACCGGAAGTATTTATCCATTAGAATTAGAACTCGCTGATCATTAGTGGCATTATAATATTGCTGCAATACTTTCAGCATTACCATTTTTGGCCACCAGTCCTGACGCTTTGTTCTTTGAACTCCAGGTATCTTTTCCACCTTCTTTTTGAAGGGTACCGGGCCAAAATAGCCATTTTCTTGCTGGTTATTTAAGGACCAATCGACCCATTCCAGCGCTTTTGCTTTAAGTGTGTCATCATTCAGAATATAAGCCAGTGGCAGCAATCCGTCAATCCAGTATGGACCTCGTTCCCAGCCATCACCATCACCTCCCAGCCATCCGTTATTCTCTCCGACAACTTCGGGGTATATTTCATCAAGATGCCCTGTTAATCCATCCCGCATCAGGTTCAATTGATCCAACAACCACCCTTCCGGTTTTATCGCCCCAAGCGGAAGTTCCATGTATATGTTTTCCTTCAGGGGGGCACGGTTATTTTGATACAGTTGTTTAGATTCCTGTGAATAGAGAGAAACAGAAAAACAAAAACTTACTGAAATAACGACTAATCTGATCTTCATTTTTTTTGCATCAGTAAGTATTAGTTTCCCGTAAACAGGTTGTCTGAAGAATACTCAGGATCGCAGGTAAGGTTTACATGCAATTTTCTGAGTCCCGCTTCATCACCAGGTGTAGGAATATGAGTCAGATGGACCTCACAGTTCCGCAATTCGGCCAGTTTTTCAATGGCCAGCTGTGCTGCTGGATTTGAGATGGCTGAGATCCCAAGCATAATCAGGGTTTCTTCCACGTCAAGGCTTAGCATTTTTCCGGTAAGAATTTCCTTCTTGAGAAAGGTAACTTTTTCAACCATGTTTGCCGGGAGAAGATACATATGATCCGGAAGTCCGGCCAGATGTTTGGAGGCATTCAGAATCAGGCTCGAAGCCGAATGCATCAGTTGGGAATTCTTACCGGTAATCAGGGTGCCGTCCTTCAGCTCGATGGCAGCCCCGCAGAATATTCCGTTGTTCCCGGTTCCCGATTCTCTGGCGTCCATGGCAGCCTGTCTGGAAGGCTGCACCACTCTCCTGTCCTCTATCCTGGCGTTGACCTTCTTCATAATCAATTCGGCCCTGTCAAGGGTATCCCTGTTCACCAGTCCCATGGTATATTCTACGGCACACCGGAAATACCTGCGGATGATCTCCTGATGGGAAGCCTCAGTGATTACCGCATCATCCACTATGCCTGCACTTGCCCTGTTAACCCCCATGTCGGTGGGACTTTTATAAATGGATTCCTCCCCAGTTATCTTTTCTAGTATCCTTCTTAGCAAGGGGAAAGCTTCAACATCCCTGTTGTAGTTTACAGTTTTCTCATTATAAGCTTCCAGGTGATGATGATCGATCTGTACAATGTCCTTCAGATCGACGGTGGCTGCTTCATAGGCGATATTCACCTTGTGTGAAAGTGGAAGGTTCCAGATGGGAAAAGTTTCAAATTTGGCATACCCGGCTTTCACACCCTGCTTGTATTCATGATACATATTATTAAGACAGGTAGCCAGTTTCCCACTGCCCGGTCCTGGTGCAGTCACAACCACGATAGGTTTTTTTGTTTCTATATAAGGATTGGCTCCATATCCCTGATCACTGACAATCAGGTCCACATCCATGGGGTAACCCTTTGTGTATCCATGGGTATATACTTTGATACCATTTCTCTCAAGCTTGTTTTTAAAAGAGCTTGCCTGCGGCTGTTCATTATAACGTGTTATTACCACTGCCGTTATTTCCAGTCCCCACTCCTTGAATTCATCAATAGTTCTTAATGTATCCGAATCATAAGTAATACCAAAGTCTGCCCGGATCTTCTTCTTTTCAATATCTCCTGCATGTACACATAGTATGATATCGATTTTATCTTTCAATTCTTGAAGAAGTCGCATTTTTACATTCGGATCGAATCCGGGAAGCACCCTTGCAGCATGGTAATCGTACATGATCTTCCCCCCAAATTCCAGATAAAGTTTTTCTTGAAAATAATCCACACGCTCAAGGATAGAAGTGGTTTGTTCTTTGATATAGGCTTCATTATCGAATCCTATTTTTTGAACATTTTCAGCATGATCATACATTATTTGAAAGAATTAGAAAGGATTAGTTTTCAAGGTGAAATAGAGTTTCAATATAGGAAATATCCTGCTCAGTTCGCCTATCTAGACAGGATCAGCCTGTTTTAATGCCGCAACGGCCAGCAACACACCAAGAACGATGCCCAGGAAGGCAGCAAACAGCACCCTGAACCCCTCTGGCAAAAGGAAAGTGATGGTTTGAGCAGGGATCCAGAACAATGGGATAGTCCGCTTAAACACAAAGTTCCACTGCACATCCCAGTTGATCTCCTTAAAAATCCGAGCAAAACCTATGGGTCTGAAAAATCCCCGGAGTGTTCCACCATTCTCCAGAATATGAATATCCGTAATTTTATGGAAAGTCATCATCACCGGCGCATAGAAAAGATTTAGCGCCGTTGAGATGCTGAATGAAACAACTACCTTCTTCCAACCCAGGTCCGAATGCAGGATACCTGCCGCATTTTCAAAGCCCACCTTCTCCAAAAAAACAGGGGTACCGTTTGAAAAAATAGCAAAGGCACCATAAATGGTCGTTCCAAGAAATCCCCAGACCAGAGCACGCGGAAGCAGTCCAAATCCCTTATAATGATAAAGGCCCGTCTTAATCCTGAGTCCAATCACTTCACCCAGAGTAGCCAGGAAGAAGAATTTGATAAAGCTCATCAGCAGGCCATGCTCCAGGTTGAACTGGTAGTAAGCATCAAATAAGCTTTCAATTAAAAAAAATGGCAGAAAGAATACGAGCACTCCAAATATAAAGAACAGATCTTTTCGTGAATTCATTACTTCGTATTATAAAACCATTATACTTCAAAAAGGGATTAACATAAACCGATCCCTCCCGGAACACGCCATCCAGAAAATAAGACTGAATTTCAATCAGCGCACTAAAGATAGCTTTTGCACTAGTTTTTCTTATCAATTTTCACTTATTTCACTACCGGATTCAGGTTAAGGCTCTATCCTGTTATATATTCCCTTATTCATACACATCCATGCGCAAAATTTCTACTCTCATCCTATTATCCGCTCTGACAAGCCTGCTACATGCCCAGGTACACTGGGAAACCATGGTAAAAGCCGATCACAACTGGAACTATTTCATTGGAGATTCCGAACCTGCATCTGGATGGTTTACCTCAGAATATAACGATGATTCCTGGCTGACCTCCAGGGGCAGCTTTGGCTTTGGCGATGAAGATGACACCACAGACCTTTCCATCACCCATTCATTATATATCAGACATGCTTTTACCATAAGTGATGTATCCCAGATTGACAGATTGCTACTGGACATTGACTATGATGATGCCTATGTGGCCTACCTGAACGGCACCATTATCTCCAGATCCTTCAATGTGGAGACCGATTTTCCGACCTATGACTACACTCCCACTATCGACCAGGAGGCCACTATGTATACCGGCGGGCAACCTTCCCGGGTATCGGTTCCAGAGAGTCTGCTCCTTGATGGCGAGAACGTCTTAGCCATACAGGGTATTAATGTGAATATAACCTCCAGTGATTTCTCTCTGGCTCCCTTTCTCCAGGTGAGGCTTGATGCAGCAGGCATTGTCTATAACCAGGTTCCCGACTGGTTCCGGGATCCGGACGCTCCACTTGAAAGTAATCTGCCCATCATTGTCATTTCGACGGAGAACGGTCAGAGCATACCAGATGAGCCAAAGATAACGGCCCATATGGGTATTGTTAATAATGAATCGGGCCTTAATCAATTTCCGGGCACCTTCAACGACTACGATGGAAAAATCGGGATTGAACTCAGGGGAGCAAGTTCGCAGGGTTATGCCAAAAAAGGATATGGACTGGAAACCCGCCTGGAGAATGGTGAAAACAACAATGTTTCCCTGCTGGGGATGCCCGTGGAAAATGATTGGGTTCTTCATGGACCCTACTCCGACAAGTCCCTGATCAGAAACATTCTGGCCTATCATTTTGCAGCTGAAATGGGACAGTACGCCCCAAGGACCAGGCTATGCGAACTTTTGGTAAACAACAACTATTCCGGAGTCTATGTCTTAACTGAAAAAATCAAGAGAGATACCTTCCGTCTGGATATTGGAAAACTTACAGCAGATGAAGTATCGGGCCGGAATGTAACAGGCGGATATATCTTTAAACTGGACAAGGGCGAGGAGTGGGACGGGGGTCTTCCGTCAAATCACTGGGTTTCCCCCTATCCGGCCATTGATGGCAATGATATCAGGATTCTATATCACTATCCCAAACCAGAGGATATAGCCACAGAACAAAAAACGTATATTAAGAATTTCGTGAGCGGTTTTGAAGATGCCCTGGCAGGAGATCAGTTTTACGATCCCATATTGGGTTATAAACCCTATATCGATGTGCAATCCTTTATCGATTTTTACCTGGTCAACGAGCTTGGAAAAAATGTTGATGGTTTCCGGATCAGCACTTTTTTACATAAAGATAAGGACAAACTGGACCACGTGAGTCCCATAAAGGCCGGACCCGTTTGGGATTTTAACTTTGGTTTTGGAAATGCCGATTATTATGATGCTTCCCTGGCATCGGGCTGGCAAAGCGAGTATAAGCTTCCCAATGATTACTGGTCAAATCCTTTTTGGTGGAAGAAGCTCAAAAAAGATCCGGAGTACTTCAACCGGATGGTGGATTCCTGGAAAGCATACAGAACTACTATTCTGTCCGATGTACGGGTCGAGGAGGTCATCGATTCGCTGACGACCTTGCTGGCCGACGCCCAGCAAAGGAATTTCGAGGCTTTTCCCGTGCTGGACCAGTATATCTGGGCGAATAATTATGTGGGAGGCAGCTATGAAAATGAGATTGCCTACCTGAAAAACTGGATCTTTGACCGGATGGACTGGATGGATCTCCACCTGGCTTCCTATAAGTATCCTGTCTCCAGTCCCCAGACTACCGGCTTAGACCAGATGGATGTGCAAATCTACCCCAATCCGCTGGAAGATCAGTTCAGCCTCTACCTGAATGTGGACCGAGCCTCTGAATTGGGTATTGAGATCCTCAATATACTTGGACAGCACATGTATCAGGCAAACTATGATCTTTATGATGGAGCTCAAACACTCTATTTCGGAACCGAGGTGGTCAATGAGGCCATGAAAGAATCCGGAATCTACTTCATTAACCTGAGTATAGACGGAAAATTCGTCGGAGCACGGAAAATCGTGAAACAGTAATTCATCCATAAGAAACGGGAGTTCCAGGCTTACAACATTCCTGGAATCCATGAACAGATGAGCAAGATTGAGCTACTCGCACCAGGTGGAGATGTGGATTCCATTAAGGCTGCCATTGCAGCAGGAGCAGATGCGGTCTACTGCGGGGTAACTAAATTCAATGCCAGGAACCGGGCATCCAATATCTCTTTCAAGGACTTAAGCGGGGTGTTGCGATTGGCTCACAACCATGATTGCAAGGTCTTTCTGACCCTGAATATCCTCATAACAGAAAATGAGATTCCGGATCTCCTGCGCCTGCTCAACAAGCTTGTCAATACCAGTATCGATGGGATCATTGTCCAGGACCTTGGATTACTTTATCTGCTCTCTGCATATTTCAAAGGTCTGGATCTTCATGCCTCCACCCAGCTCACCACCCACAATGAGGGTCAAATCAAATTCTTAAGCAAGCTGTCCGTCACCCGGGTGAATCTTTCGAGGGAGATAAATCTGGAGGAGATCAAAACCTTAAGCGCCAGCGCTCATGAAAACGGGCTCCTAATTGAGGTTTTTGTTCATGGCTCCTACTGCATCTCCTTTTCGGGTCTCTGTTACATGAGCTCTGTGCAGGGAGGAAACTCCGGGAACCGCGGCAAATGCAGTCAGCCGTGCAGAGACCAATATGAATTGACTCCTGCAGGCAAGCGCTACCCGCTGAATCTGAAAGATAATTCTGCCTGGGCTGATTTGGAGGAGCTAAGTGAGGCAGGTGTAGACTCCATGAAGATTGAGGGAAGAATCAAGAAGTTTCACTATGTATATACGGTGGTGGAAGCCTACAGAAAGCAGCTTCAGCGTCTTAATGAGGGGATAAACCTGAGTACAGATAAGGGAAGCCTCAAAAAGACTTTTAACCGATCTTTCTCCAATGGATTCTTAAAGGGAGATATAAATAAGGATATGTTTGTTGACAATCCCCGGGATATTTCAGCGACCGATCTGGCTGAATTTACCGAGATCAGATCAAAGGTGAAAAGCATCATTGATCCCTTAAGTATCGCTAAGGTCCCTCTTACAATCACCATATCGGGGCGAAGGGATGAAGCGCTCCATATTGCCATCAATACCTCCGATTCATCATTTGTAATCTCTTCAGAGAAATATCTAACAAGCAGTGGCAAATCGCCATTGAATGAGAATGAATTATTAAAAAGATTCAAAGCACTCAATGAGACGGAGTATTTCATTGAAAAGCTGGACATAAAAAACCTGTCCTCCGGTCTCCACCTCCCTTTCAGTGAACTAACCCTCCTTAAAAACAGGATCCTCTTCATTTTAAATGATTCCAGGGCACAAGTGGCCCCGGTGAAGCTTCCGGTCCTACTCAGATCGGATCAACGATCCACTCCCCCTGCCCTTTCGGTATTAATCTCCTCCGAGAAAGATCTTCACCTATGTGAAAAAACAGCTGTTCACATCTACTTTCAACTTCCCGATTCTCCTTCAAATAACCTGGCAGAGTGGATAGTCCTTTTTAAAAATAACAGCAGCCTAATTCCCTGGTTCCCCCCAGTTTTAATCTCTAAGGAGTACCATGCTGCGGAGCAATTCCTGAAGGAGGTGCAACCCGAACAGATCGTAACAAACAATACGGGAATAGCCTTTAAGGCCAATGAAATGGGGATCCCCTGGATTGCCGGTCCCTTTCTCAATATGACTAACTCTTATAGTCTCCTTGCCTTGAAAGAGAGTTCCAACTGTGCAGGAGCATTTATCTCAAATGAGCTCAGCCTCCGGCAGATCAGGGGAATCAAGAAACCTGAAAATTTCGATCTCTTCTTCAGCATCTACCATCCCATTGAGCTGATGACAAGCAGACAGTGTCTGCTTCAGCAGGTAAGCGCATGTGAAAAAGAGCAGATAGATGAAACATGCATCCGAAGCTGTCAAAAATCCGCTTCCATACGCAATCTGAAACAGGAGACGCTCTTTATTGATAAAGGAGCCGGAAACTATTGCCGGATCTACAATGAAACAAATTACCTGAACACAGAAATTGTAGCGGATGTGCCAGATCTTTTCAGCAGATTTCTTATTGATCTGAGGGACATCAGGACCGAAACCAGGCTGGAGATGGATAAATCAAAATGCATTCAACTGTTCGCTTATCATCTTCAGGGAGATCCCCACGCAACATTACAACTCAGGGGGGCAATTCATCCCACAAATAACAAGCAGTATCAAACTGGAATCTGATTCCTTTCAATTATTCGGCTGTACTGCTGACAGATCTACACTTCAATTTCCCAGCCTTTTTCGTAGGTTCTGCTCCACAATTTCATGGCGTCTGCATCCAGCATCTTACCTGAACTGTCAATGTCAAATCCCTTGTTGATACGATAGGCCACATTCGCATAATGCACCAAAGCCATACTGATTGATGCATCATTAATGGGGGCACGTAATTCTTCTTCCCCGCGAATGGTATTAAAGAAATTCTCCGCATGGATGGTTGTTGCTGAGCCTCCGCCTCCTAATGCTATGCCAGCTTCTTTTGATGCAGATTCAAAGTCTTTTACCACTTTTCCGGCTCTGTCGTATACGATGTATTTATTCCTGTTCACAAACACACTTCCTTCGCTGCCATATATAATCGTACCCCGGTCATATCCATAAGTGTCATAGCCATTGCGGCTTCTTCCATCCCATGTTATCGACTTATTGTCATCGAATTTGAAGTTTGCTTCCATGGTATCGTACATCTCCCATCCATCGTCAAGGAACTGGCCTTTCGCAGCGTCCACTTCAACATGCTTAGGAAAATCAACCTGCAAAGCCCAGCGCGCAATGTCCATTTCGTGTGTGCCATTGTTGCCAGCCTCTGCCGTTCCATAATCCCATCCATACCAATGCCAGTTGTAATTCCAGGTTTCCGAAGTATATGCTCTTCGTGGCGCCGGTCCCTGGAACAGATCCCAATCCAAACCACCGGGAACTTCAGATGGTTGCTGGTTGGGTACCCGACCACGTTTGTTGGTATAAAACGCTACGGCTTTATAGGGAATCCCAATTAATCCACTATGTATTTCTTTTATTATCTCCATGCTATGGTATGATGAGCGCTGTTGATTTCCCATTTGTACCACACGGTCATATTTATCTGCAGCAGCTACAAGCAGCTCATTCTCACTCATGTTGTGACTACACGGCTTTTCTACATACACATGTTTACCTTCTTTCAAAGCCATAATTGAGCCTGGCGTATGCCAATGGTCGGGCGTGGCATTAAATATGGCATCAACCTGTTTGTCCTCCAATATTTTTCTGATATCATTCTCCAGCCTGGGTGCATAATCAATCAAATGAGAAAACTGTTGGGCTGCCTTTTCCCTTTGACTGGGCATGACATCGCATAGGTAAGCAAGGTTCACATTATTCAATTTCTTACTTATAGGCTCCGCATAACCACTTAGCCTGCGTCCCAAACCAATAACAGCTATATTAAGTCTGTCGTTTGCGCCAATAATTTGTTTGTAACTTTTTGCGGAAAGGGATGCACCGCCCAGCATCATCCCGGCTGTTCCAATTGTGGTTTTCCGTATGAAATCTCTTCTTGAACTTTTCATCTCTTTATTGTTTTATGACTCTATTTGTTGAAGTGCAAAAGCATATGCTCCCAGAGCAATGGACTCACTGGCTCCCCTGGAAGAGGTAGCTAGGGCCAACCTAGGAAGGGGATCGTATGAAATGGACCGGTCCGTACCAGGTATGGGGAGGGTTTTGGAGTAATCCTTAAAGAAACCTTCCCGGTCCTGTGCATCATCCAGGTTAAATACTTTCTGCACCAATCGGGGCATTTCATCTGCATTGGAAGGATGAAACTTAAAATTCAGCTCCTCCATCACTGCTGGCATATATAGATCGCTGGCACCGGTGATTCCTCCACCGATAACTGCTATGCCATCCGTAAAAGTGAGGATGTTAGCCACTGTATCACCCAGAGCACGACCAGTCTGTTCATAAGCCTTCAGGGCAGCTTTCTGATTCCCTTCCCTTTCTCCTTTGGCAATCTCGTAAATATCTTTGGGCTCCAATTCATTGGGATAGGCAATACCCGCCTCCACAGCATAGACACGTTGCACAGATCGGATGCTGACCACATCTTCGGCATTGACATCCGGACTGTGCCTGTTGCTGAAAAGCCAAACTTCAGCAGCGGTCACATTGTCGCCGGTAATGAGTTGACCATTGGAGACAAAACCACCGCCAAATCCGGTGCCCAGGGTAAAACCAAAAAGGTTCCTGTATCGCTTAGGGCTTCCGGCTGCTTCCAGTTGGGCATTGATCTCGGGCAGAATTCCTCCCAATGCCTCACCATAGGCAAAGAGATCCCCATCGTTGTTAATGAATACCGGCAGTCCGAATTCTTCCTCCAGGATGCTCTTCAGCGGAACACCTCCTTTGAAAGCAGGTAGGTTATTGGAATTATCAATGATGCCATTGCTATAGTCGGCCGGACCTGGAAAAGCAAAACTTATGGCCACAGGCGATACCCCGATCTCCTGCATTACCTCTCGGAAGCCGGCTTTCATATTGGCCAGGCATCGCTCCAGGTGATCTGCATTGGCATCCTTTCTGATCCCCTTTGAGATGGCCTTTCCACCCCTAAAAGCATTGAATACAAAATTTGTTCCGCCAGCATCCAGGGTCAAAACCACTCGATCGTCTTGATAAATGCTCATTGCTTATGCTTTTGAAGTACGTAAAGAGATATATAGAATATATACCATACAGAGACCCGGAACGACAAATCCGGCCATCAATCCAAAGAGGTCGGCCACGCCACCAAAAACAATGGGCACAATGGCTCCTCCGATGATGGCTGTCACCATCAGCCCGGAGATTTCATTACTCCTATCCGGAAGGGCATCCACTGATATGGAAAAGATCAGCGGGAAGATATTGGCAAAACCCAGTCCGATAATGAATATAAAAACAAAAGCCAGCACCTGGCTGCCAAGGATATACAGTCCGACTATCCCGACAATGGCCAGTATACTGCTGGAGACAAGGAATATCTTAGGTGAGAGCCAGTTCAAAATCACCCCACCAAGGAAGCGACCTGTCATTAGTGAAACAAAGAAGAAGAGCGTTCCAAACAATCCTTTCTCCTTAATATCATAATCAAATTTTGCCTCCAGGAAGTTAGGTAGCTTGGCGCTCATGCTCACTTCAGAGCCCACGTAGAGGAAGATGCCAATGACCATCATCAGCACATAGGGATTCTTCAAGAGTCCAAAACAGGATTTTAGGGTAGCTGGCTTTTCACTTACTGCCTTCTCTTCGATACGCGTCGCAAGGAGGATCACCACCACCACCAGCATTACTCCGCCATATATGGGAAACAACAATTTCCAGTCCAGGCCCCAGTATCGGGCCGCCACAATGGGAATCAGCGAACCTGACAAGGAGCCAATGGCCTTCACAAACTGTCCGAAGGAGAGGTTTCTGGAATATTTTCCTTCGGGAGACACATCCCGCATAATGGGATTCCCGGCAACCTGCAACAGCGTGGCCCCTGTTCCCAGAAACAGCAGTCCGCCCAATATCAAAATGAATGACTCATAATGACCAAGAATAGGCAGGATCATGCCCACAAGTGCGGAAAAAAGCCCCAACAAAAGCACATGCTTTCTTCCTTTACGGTCCTGGTAAAGCCCCATGGGGACAGAAAGCAGTCCGAACATGATAAAGGCCATAAAAGTGACCAGTCCGGCTTGAAAATTGTTCAGGCTGAAATCAGTCTGCAGTTGACTAGTAAGCGGTCCGGATACATCGCCAAAACCCATTACCAGGAAGGCCAGGAATATGGGTGTTGACTTCAGATAGTTGTTTTTTGTCATGCTGAGTTAAATTTTCAATCCCAATATTACCATTAATTATGCTTCTATCATTTAAATCGCTCTTCCAATATCTGAATATACCCTCTCCCTGATAATGTATGACGTGCTGGATGCGGTGCTATAGTCTTTTAAAAATATTTCCTTGATCGCATTTTTTTTTCTACTTTGACAAAAACTACTAACCATACTATGAACAACTCAAGAAGATCATTTCTCCGAAAAGCGGTACTTGGTACTGCAGCAGTCTCCTCGGCACCCATGGTACTGTCCGGAAGTTATAAGCAAGGTCTGTTGCTGGACCCCCGCTCCTATTCTACTGCAGCTTTTGCAGCCAATGACCAGATCAACCTGGCACTGATTGGCACAGGGATCCAGGGCATCTACGATACTACTACTGCACTACAGGTACCCGGTGTCAAACTGGTTGCGACCTGCGACCTTTACAAGGGAAGGCTCGCCAGGGCAAAGGAACTCTGGGGAGATGGTATTTTTTTGACCAGGGACTACCGGGAGATCCTGGACCGGAAAGATGTGGATGCGGTGATTATCGCCACTCCGGATCACTGGCACAAGCGGATCAGCATCGAGGCGCTGAATGCGGGGAAAGCAGTCTACTGTGAAAAACCCATGGTGCAGAAAGCTGAAGAAGGTCATGAACTGATCGCGGCCCATCAAAAGTCCGGAAAGATCATGCAGGTAGGAAGCCAAGGCATGTCGTCGCTGGGTAACGAGAAGGCCAAACAGCTCTATGAGGATGGAGCCATTGGTCAGATTGTTATGCTGGATATGTACAACGACCGCTATTCTTCCGAAGGAGCCTGGAACTATCCCATTCCTCCTGATGCTTCGCCCGATACGGTAGATTTTGACACCTTCCTGGGCAGTGCACCTAAAGTTCCTTATGAACTGAAGCGCTTTTTCAGGTGGAGAAACTACAAAGATTATGGCACCGGTGTTGCTGGCGACCTCTTTGTTCATGCCTTCTCAACCCTGAACTTTGTCATCAGCTCTCATGGCCCCAACCGGGCGCTGGCCACGGGTGGATTGCGTTACTGGGACGACGGGCGGGATGTGCCCGATGTAAGCATCACCCTTTATGACTATCCAGAAACCAAAACCCATGCGGCCTTTAATGCCTCTTTCCGGGTGAACTTTATTGCCGGGAGCGGTGAAGATTATGGGTTCCGGCTGGTGGGAACCGAAGGAGAAATGCACGTGGGAACGGACCAGGTGAAGCTTGTCCGTTCGAAGCTGGGAATGAAACCCGGTGGATATTCATTGATCTCCCACACCGAAGAGAACCAGAAAAAGATTGTAGCTGCCTATGATAAGAAGTTTGCCAATGAGAGGTCCAAAGACCTGAATATCGGTGAAACGCTCTGGGAAGCACCCGAAGGTTATAAGGGCAGTCACTATGACCACTTCAATAACTTCTTCGAGGGGATACGCGGAACCAAGGAGATCATCGAGGATCCTACTTTTGGATTACGCGCCGCCGGAGCTGCCCTGCTGGCCAATGAAAGCTACTATAAGGGACACCCCGTGCAGTGGGATCCTGAAGCAATGAAACTAATCTAACTTAAGAGCTATAATCCATGAGAAGAGTACTTATTTCTTTCTGTTTCCTGCTGGTGGCTGCATTTCTGTTTGCCCAGGAAAGACCCCTGAATGTAATTGTCATTGGAGCACACCCGGATGATCCCGATGGAGATTTTGGTGGAACTGCTATTCTGCTTGCAGAAATGGGTCATAATGTTAAGTTTGTTTCACTGACCAATGGCGATGCTGGCCACCAGAGCCGCGGAGGCGGTGACCTGGCCAGAGTCAGGATCGCAGAGGCACAGGAAGCCGGTAAACGATTTGGTGTGGAATATGAGGTTCTGGACAACCACGACGGAGAGCTGATGCCTACCCTGGAAAATCGCAAGAAGGTCATCCGCCAGATCCGGGAATGGAATGCAGATGTGGTCCTGACACACCGGACCAACGACTACCATCCGGACCACCGTTACACTTCCATCCTGGTGCAGGATGCCGCCTACATGGTTATCGTACCCAATGTGGTTCCTGAAGCAGCTCCTTTGAAAAAGAATCCTGTTTTCCTTTATGTACAGGATTACTTTCAGAAACCCACTCCTTTCGAGCCCCAAATTGCAGTTGATATCAGCGAGGTATACGAGCAAAAAATCTATGGCATGGCTGCCCATGCTTCACAGTTTTTTGAATGGTTGCCCTGGACCTCAGGGAGACTGGACCAGGTACCTGAGGGTGAAAAAGAAAGACTGGAATGGCTGGGGGCAAGGCGTTATAATGTTCCTACCCCTGAAATAAGAGAATGTCTGGAACTCTGGTATGGAGACAAAGCTAAGGAAATTACCCACGCCGAAGCCTTTGAAATCTGCGAATATGGCAGGCAGCCAGACAAAGAAGAAATCCTGAAGTTGTTTCCCATGCTGCCGGGCAGTACAGACTAAATAATACCAGGTATTAGTTTTCTATCTTTACTTATGAAACCCCGGAACAGGAAGCTTTTCTAGAAAAGGATGCCGGGTACCAGCAGTCCGCCCAGGCCTATACCAATGCTCCCCACGACAATCCACCCTACACAAGAATCGAAAGTATAATCCTTCGTGCCTTTAATGCCACACCCCGAATGGCACTGCCTGAACTAGAATCACCAAGAGAGGAACGGGTCTATGAATTAAGAAGTTATGAAGGAGCCACCGAGAAACTCTATAATCTGAAAGTGGACATGTTTAATAAAGGGGAATCGGCACTGTTTAAGGAGCTGAAGTTCAACCCGGTCTTCTTCTGCGAGGTGCTCTCCAGTGCACATATGCCACACCTGATGTATATGACCACCCATGCAGATACCATTGCACAGAAGGAAAACTGGGGAAACTTTGTCAATCATCCGGAATGGGACAGGATGAAGAACCTGGAGAGGTATCAGAATACGGTTTCGGGCATGACCAAATTACTGCTATTCCCTACGGAATACTCGGACTACTAGAGATCCATACTCTGCTGATATAAGTGAATACCAGCTCTAAAATAATGATTTATTCGTAGGTGGTCCCCCGGTGTGATGATCCATCCAGCCTTTGCACAAAAGATTTCAGGATGAACACACGATTCGTTGCCTGGTGATATACATGCAGATTACTGCCATGCAATTCATAGATGGTCTCTTTGCTGATATCCACCTTATTTACCCAGAGGTAAAATGTACCAGAAGGGGTAGCCTTCCAGGTAAATGGAACCTTGATACCGCTTTTTCTGTAAGCATCGCGGGGTATCCCTTCATTCTCCCTGGAAACAGCCTGTTGAACTGTCGGCGTGTGTGTCTGCTGCACCGGCAGTGCAGCAATGGGTGTATAACCCACACCTGAGCCATTCCGGAAATAGAAATCTCCTACCAGGGAACTGGACTCCCATGGGGTTTGCTGACCATTGCTGCTGGCCAGCACATCGGCCCTTACGCCTTTAAAAACTTCTTCCACCTTTACTCCTGGTTGTTGCATATGCTCCAGCAGAGCACGGGTATAGAGACCATAATCCTGATCTCCATCCGATGCCACGGAACCCGGTGAGGTGGAGTAGGCAATCATGGTACCGGTGGGAGCCACCATGGTAGTGAGGCCCTGTTTGGTATCCCTGAATGAACGTGAAAAGGGATTGTTCCGACAGGCATCCAGGATCACTATATTTACATTACTTTTTGCACTTTCCATATAGGCCAGGATGAAACCCATATCAAGAGCCTCGTATTCTATTTCCTGCTCAATATGCATCACTGCCTGGGTTGGAAGCAAATAGTTATAGCCATTGACCTGCATGCCATGGCCGGAGTAGTAAAAAAGTGCTGTTCCTTCTGATTTCAGTTTCATTCCAAATTCTCGCACAGCCTGCTTCATCGCATTCTGGTTCTTCACATTCTCCCTCAGGATCACCTCAAAACCGGAGGATTCCAGGACCTTTGCCATGGCACGGGCATCATTTACTGTGTTTTTCAGGGGCCCATTCAGGTAGTCTGCATTCCCTATCACCAGTGCCACCCTGTTCTCTGTGGATTGTCCTTTCAGGGCATCTGCACCCACCAGTGCAAAAAAAACAAGAAGTACTCCGCATCGAATCATGAAAGTTTTCATATTTTTAAGATAAACAAAAATATCCTTGATATGCTTATACGCAAAATATTCCCTAAAGTTTTTCTACTATCTCTCATCTTTATATCGGCTGCTGCTATCGGGCAAAAGCAGGTGGACCTGAATGCACTGGAGCAGGAGAATCCAAAACTCTTTTCTGGTCGTTATTTCCGTGGTGGTGTTGGCTTTGCTCGCGCCACTCAGGACTTTGGTAGTGTCTACGACGGTATCAGTCTGACCCCGCTTCAGATCAACCTGGAATTTGGCACGAGAATTAAGAGAACCTTCGGGATCTATTTGGGTATGTATCTCAACACCATGTTGAACGAGACCTATTACGGCATAGGCTATACCGGAATAAGCACCAACATTGAAACATGGTACCAGAGCTCCTTAAACCTGGGTGGACTGTACTACCTGAAGGGAGGAAACTCCTATTTTGCCCCGGAGGTGGGATTTGCTGTCGGGACCATAGAAACCACGGAATTTTACGAGGAAGGCACCATTGGTATACATACAGCACTTAAATATGGATATGACTGGCACATCCTGAGTAAATTTTATTTAGGAGCGCAGGCATATATCAGCTATGACAACTGCAAACACGATGAAGGCCTTATTGATGACACGGGTGAGGTCCTGGTTTCAACTACCCTTATGTATGGTGTGAACCTAACCATTAAACTCGGAAAATAGTCAGCTACTCCCGCATCAATCTTCAGTGATCAGCTTTCGGATGCGTTCAATCTGTTTCTGTTTATTTACTTCGCGAAGACTCCTGGCAGTTTTCGTGAAATAAGAATGCCCGGATATAAATTTCAATTGCAGTTTGTTCCATTCATTCAGGGTTCCGATCTTATTCTGTTCATGCAGTTCCTTAAACAAGGTATTGGAAACCGGGATCATATCGCTTCTGCCCAGGTAGTCAAGGTCGGCATCGCAGATAATCTCCTGGTAAATATCCTTGGGTTGTGGAGGTAACTTGGTGGCCATGATAATGTCACAGATCTTTTCGATCTGCTCCTCCGAATATCCGTAATCCGGAAGAATTTTTTTTACCATCTCCGTTCCGTGATACTCATGCTCATCGTAATCAATGGTATGTCCGGCATCGTGAAACAGGGCTGCTGTTTTCAGCATCAGGATTCCTTCATCATCAAGTCCTTCGGCCCAACCGATCAGTTCCACTTCTGTAACCACATCCACCGTATGTTTCACATTGTGATAGTAAAGATAGTCGGGTAGTTCATTTTCCAGCCTGTCGAGAATCAGTTCCTGGATATCGGTAAACTGGATCAACTTAAATTTCGTATTAAACAAAGCATTGGGCATGACACCTTTGTTCCTCATTGAGAACTCAGGTCTGATCCCGTTCACCACAAACATTTCCAGGTCACCCTTATATTTCACGGGCATCTTACCATAATACTCGCATATAAAAAACTCTTTGACCAGTTCATAGGTCATCACCGAGATCAGTATCTTTCCACTTTCTCCCCCTCCCTGCATACGGTGAGCTATATTGACCGTATCGCCCTTTATATCATAGCTAATCTTCCTCTTTCCCGATACAGTCGCTGTAACTGGTCCGGTGTGAATACCCAGCCTCAGGTTCCAATAGCGTTTGCCGTCAATTCTTCTGAGCTGGTTCAGAAACAAATTCATCTCCAGAGCTGCCATCACCACATCGATGGGGTTGGTTATATTCTTTTCCGGAATTCCACCTGCTGCCATATAAGTATCTCCGATGGTTTTAATCTTATGGATCTTGTACTTCTTAAGGATGCGGTCAAATTCAATCAAAACTTCATCCAGCTGGTCCATAGCCACCGAAGCTTTCTCTTGGACAGTCAGATGCTTAAACCCACTTATGTAGGCAAAAAGCACCGTAGCCATCGTATACTTCTTCACTCGCTCCCCGGTCTCCTGATATCGTTCCTCCTTCATACCAAGACGGGCATCCTTCAGGCGTAGCTTCAGGTTTTCATTCTGTTCCGTGATCTGAGCAAGTGCTCTTTGCAACTTCTCATTCTTATCATACAGGTCCTGGTTCTGCTTGACCAATTTCTGAATCCGCTTTAACAGTTCATCCTGCTTTTGTCCCATTATGTTTAATATCTTTGTAGTATAATATTTATCGCCCATGAAAAACAGAGCTATTCTGACTGCACTTCTTTTTATCGCATTACAGTCTATCTACTCTCAGAAGAACGTAAAATCCTTCCTCGTGGTTTCATATAATGTAGAAAACCTTTTCGACACTATCAATTCTCCACAATTTGAAGATGACGAATATACCCCTTCCGGGACCTTAGCATGGACCTACGAACGTTATGAAAAGAAACTGAAGGACCTGGCCCGCGTGGTGCTCTCATTGCCCGGCAAGGAGCTCCCGGCAGTGATCGGACTTGCGGAAGTCGAGAACAGGATGGTACTGGAAGATCTGTGCGCTGTGCGTGGTATCAGGAAGGGGGAATATGAGATTGTTCATGAGGATGGTCAGGATCCAAGGGGGATTGATTGTGCCCTGCTTTACAGGCCTGATCTTTTCAAATACAAATCCCATGAATATATACCCATTGTCGATCCTGTGAACACCGATTACCTTTACAGGGGAATTCTGCATGTTCGGGGAAAGGCGCCCGATGGTTCCATGCTACACATCTTTGTAAATCACTGGAAATCGAGGAGTGGAGGAGTCCGGGAGACTGAAAGGCAAAGAATGTTTTCAGCCATTACACTGCGAAAGGAGCTGGATAAATTGCTGGCCAGGGAATCTGATTTCAAGGTGATTATCATGGGAGACTTCAACGACGAACCTACCAACAGGAGTATTTCAAGCGGTCTGTCTGCAGGGAACAAACGTCGCAATATCGAAATGGGGGATCACTACAACCTCTTCTATGATCTTCACAATAGCGCCAGAGAAGGAACTTACAACTATAAAGGAACCTGGAATATGCTGGATCAGATGATTGTCTCCTATAACCTGTTAAACCAGGAGAGGGGACTGAGCACCGGATTTGACGGCGGACATATTTTGAAGGAGGAATGGATGCTCTATGTGAGTGAAAAATACGGAGAGAGCCTTCCCTCTTCCACCTATGGCGGGCCTGAATACTTCGGGGGACCCAGCGACCACCTTCCTATCTACGTAGAATTCACCTGGTAAGATGGAGTACAGGCTCACCTCGGACTATAAACCCACAGGGGACCAGCCTGAAGCAATCAAACAGCTGGTGGATGGATTCAATGCCGGTGAGCAGTTTCAGACCCTGCTTGGGGTGACCGGATCTGGAAAGACCTTTACGGTAGCCAATGTGATCCGGGAACTTGACAGACCTGTGCTGGTATTGAGTCACAATAAAACCCTGGCAGCGCAGCTCTACAGTGAATTTAAGCAGTTCTTTCCGGAAAACGCTGTAGAATATTTTGTGAGCTATTATGATTACTACCAGCCTGAGGCTTATCTCCCTGTCACAGATACCTATATTGAGAAGGATCTCTCCATCAATGACGAAATAGAGAAACTTAGACTGAGTACAACCTCTTCCCTGCTTTCGGGACGAAGAGACGTGATTGTGGTTTCTTCGGTATCCTGCCTTTACGGCATCGGAAATCCTGATGATTTTCACAGTTCTACCATCAAGGTGAGAAAAAGCGAGATGCTTAGCCGGAATGTCTTTCTCCGAAGACTGGTGGATGGACTCTACTCCCGAAACGAGGTGGATTTCAAACCGGGAACCTTCAGGGTGCGTGGCGATACGGTGGATATCCGCCTGGCTTATACGGACCTGGCATACCGGGTGGAGTTCTGGGGAGATGAGATCGATTCCATTAAATCGATCCACCCGGTGGGCGGACACACCATTGAGGAACACAGCGAGGTAATCATCTTTCCTGCCAATATATTCATCACCTCCAAAGCACGTACAAAGGCTGCCATTGAAGAGATCCAGGACGACATGATGAAGCAGGTGGATTTCTTTAAAGAGGAACAGAAACTAATTGAGGCACAGCGGATCGAGGAGCGGGTCACATACGACCTGGAGATGATCAGGGAACTGGGCTTCTGTCCGGGCATCGAAAACTACTCCAGGTATTTTGATGGCCGTTCGCCCGGAACCAGACCCTTCTGCCTCCTGGATTACTTCCCCGACGATTTTATTACAGTGATCGATGAAAGTCATGTAACTCTGCCCCAGGTACATGCTATGTATGGAGGCGATTTCTCCAGGAAAAGAAACCTGGTGGAGTACGGCTTCCGGCTTCCTGCAGCGGTGGATAACAGGCCGCTGAAATTCAATGAGTTTGAGAATCTTATTGGTCAAACTCTCTTTGTGAGTGCTACTCCTGCTGATTATGAGTTGGAGCGATGCGGTGGGGTCATTGTGGAGCAGGTAATTCGTCCAACCGGACTGGTGGACCCGGTCATTGAGATCATGCCAAGTGTAAACCAGATCGACCAGCTGATCGGGGAGATCAACAAGCGCGTTGATAAAAATGAACGGATCCTGGTTACCACACTCACCAAGCGGATGGCCGAGGAGCTTACAAACTACCTGGTAAAACTGAATATCCGGACCCGCTACATCCATTCGGATGTGATTACCATGGATCGGGTGGAGATCCTCGAGGGCCTCCGAAAAGGCACCTTTGATGTGCTGGTGGGCATCAACCTGCTGAGAGAAGGACTGGATTTACCGGAGGTCTCCCTGGTTGCCATCCTGGATGCAGATAAGGAGGGCTTCCTGAGATCGGAACGTTCCCTGACCCAGACTGCCGGCCGTGCTGCAAGGCACCTGAATGGCAAGGTTATTATGTTTGCCGACAAAATTACCGGATCCATGCAGCGAACCCTGGACGAAACCAAACGCCGAAGAACAAAACAACTGGCATATAACGAGCAACATCAGATTATACCCACCCAGATTTTTAAAACAACCCACAGCCTCTTTGACAAGAGCCTGGATCAGCTAAGCCTGGAGAGCGCCTATGCCGGACAGGCCAAAAGTGATATAGCAGCCGACCCGATAGTCAAATATATGGGCAAGGAGGAACTGGAAAAAGCCATAGATAAGGCGAAAAAGCAGATGGAAAAAGCAGCCAGGGAGCTGGACTTCATCGAAGCTGCCCGCCACCGGGACGAGATGTATGCCTTCCAGGAGCTGCTGAACAAGCAAAAGGAGGCTGGTTAACTATAAAAACAGGCCTAAACAAAAACGGGGCTGCCTTTCGACAACCCCGTTTCACGATAAAAATTATGTTCTTACCCCAGGTAGGTCTTCAAGAGTTTACTTCGGGAAGTATGGCGGAGTCTGCGTATCGCTTTTTCCTTGATCTGACGCACGCGTTCGCGGGTCAGTCCGAATTTTTCGCCAATCTCTTCCAAAGTCATCTCTTGAGTTGCAATTCCGAAGAAAAGTTTAATGATATCTCTCTCCCTTTCGGTAAGCGTGGCCAGAGCCCTGTCCACCTCACGGGATAAAGATTCATTGATAAGGGTGTTGTCTGCATTGGGTGAATCATTGTTCACCAAAACATCCAGCAGACTGTTGTCTTCACCATCGACAAAAGGTGCATCAACGGATACATGCCTTCCCGAAACACGGAGTGTGTCAGCCACTTTCTCCTTGGGAAGATCTAAAGCCTCAGCGAGCTCCTCTGGTGTGGGTTGTCTTTCATTCTCCTGCTCAAACTTCGAAAACGCCTTGTTGATCTTATTTAGCGAACCAACCTGGTTCAGCGGAAGGCGAACGATCCTTGATTGTTCTGCCAGGGCCTGAAGGATCGATTGTCTGATCCACCAAACGGCATAGGAAATGAATTTAAAACCTCTGGTTTCATCAAATTTTTCAGCAGCTTTAATCAGGCCCAGATTTCCTTCATTAATTAAGTCGGGAAGACTAAGTCCCTGGTTCTGGTACTGTTTTGCCACAGAAACGACAAACCTCAGATTTGCCCGAGTGAGTTTTTCAAGAGCGGCCCGGTCGCCCTTTTTGATCCGTTGAGCTAATTCTACCTCTTCCTCAACAGTGATCAGTTCTTCCTTACCAATTTCCTGTAAATACTTGTCCAACGAAGCACTTTCCCTGTTGGTAATGGATTTTGTGATCTTTAATTGTCTCATGTACTACTTCTCAAATCAAATTAGAATTATAAAACTTAGCAAAGGTACCTTGTTATCTATCTTTAATCAATTTAAATAAGGATAATCTTCTAAGGAAGTGAGAGGAATGTTACATTCCAAAAGCATAATAGGACTTCGAGCCATTCCGGTCCATACCTTCAATAATAACTCCTCCTTCAGATTCTTTCAGAATAGATGCAATATCATTAACGCAGCCAACAGGCTTTTTGTTTACCGAAGTGAGGATAAATCCTTCCCGAATTCCCACCTTCATAAACTTGCCTTTACTGACAGAGGTAACTTTTAGTCCGCTTTTTAAACCAAGAGCGTGCTTTTCTCTTTCAGTGAGTGGTACAAAGCTTGCTCCCAGAATATTCAGCACATCATCTTTCTTAACAATTTCCGTACTGCCCTGAAGGTTACGTAGAAGCAGATCAAATTGTTTCAATTTCCCGTCTCTTTTAACTACTACCCTCACCTTCTGGCCCGGACGGTACCTGGAAACCACTTCCTGCAAGGCTGCAGAACTGTTCACCCGGTTATCATCAATGGAGATAATGATATCGCCCTTTCTAATTCCAGCCTGTCTGGCGGCTCCTTCCTCGCGAACCGAACTCACATAAACACCTTCAATCTCGTCAATATTCTTCTCACTGGCCAGTTCGGCTGTCACGTCTCTAATCTCAACCCCGAGTATGGCCCGTTGAACTTCTCCATATTCTATTAAATCCTGTACAATCTTTTCCACAATGCTCACCGGGATCGCAAATGAATAACCTGAAAATGCACCGGTACGTGAGGCGATGGCCGTATTGATACCCACCAGTTCGCCTCTTGTGTTTATCAGGGCTCCACCGCTGTTCCCTGGATTTACGGCAGCATCGGTCTGAATAAACGACTCTATACTAAACTCCTGTGATCGAAGGATATTGATATTACGGGCCTTGGCACTCACGATCCCCGCGGTGACAGTACTTGTAAGGTTGTAAGGGTTCCCGATGGCCAGCACCCATTCGCCCAGGCGAAGTGCATCGGAGTTTCCGAATTTCAGGTAGGAAAGTTCATCGGCCTCCACTTTCAGCAGGGCCAGGTCGGTCGTAGGGTCAGTGCCTATCAGCCGGGCATTGTATTCCTCCTTGTTATTCAGAACAATCACAATTTCGTCAGAACCATCAATCACATGGTTATTGGTCACTATATATCCCTTATCGGAAATGATCACTCCACTTCCAAAACCCAATATCGGAGGAGCTTCGCTACCGGGTTGATCCCCGAAAAAGAATTCATAGAGGGGATTAACCTGGTACTCCCTGAAGACCTTGGTTTTCACGTGAACAACTGCATCCATGGATTGCTCAACTGCTCCCGTAAAATCAAGGGCACTCCCAGATGCCGCTCCCGGCAAATTAACATACTGGACCTTTTGCTCAGCTGGAACTTCAACGATGGTTGCCTCGGGTTGAAACACCCTTGAATAAACAATAATGGCTACCATTGCTCCAAGAACTGCTACCACAAACAGTCCCACGAATCTCCTCGCTTTCATCTTTCTATACTTTAAATTTATAACTTTGTTGATGCGAAATTCCTTATTTGAATTCCGTGACTTTAAACAGGCAATTTACTATCATAACAGCTTGAATTGAAAAAAAAATTGGTAATCAACTCTGGTTTTAACCTTTTTTAACGCGAAACCCTATATGCTTGTTCACTTTTCGAAATATCATGGTACCGGGAATGATTTTATTATGATTGATGGACGGCATCAGGATTGCTCCTATTTTGATACCAAACATATCAAGCAACTATGCGACCGAAGGTTTGGAATTGGGGGAGATGGATTGATTATCCTTCAGGAGAGCAAGAACTTTGATTTTAAAATGTCGTACTACAATGCAGATGGCGGTGAGGGTACCATGTGCGGGAATGGGGGACGTTGTATTACAGCTTTTGCCCATAAGCTGAGAATTATTAGCCGGGAAACTACTTTTGAAGGCATCGACGGTTCGCATGCTGCCAGCATACTTTCCGGGGAAGTGGTTCGTCTGAAACTGGCGAATGTTACAGGAGTAGAACGATTGAAGGATGGCTACCTGCTCAACACAGGCTCTCCTCATTTTGTAAGTTTCGTAGAGAACCTGGATGATCTGGATGTGGCACACGAGGGAGCAAAGATACGGCAGCAGTCCAGGTTTGGTAAAGGAGGAGTAAATGTCAACTTCACAGAAGTCACCTCCGGAACGATTGCCGTAAGAACCTTTGAACGCGGTGTGGAAGGTGAGACCTGGTCATGTGGAACAGGTGTGACAGCAGCTGCCATATCAGCAAGGATTCACCTTCGATCTGACAGTCTTTCCTATACTATTCAAACCAGGGGTGGAATGCTGAATGTCAGCTTCAGGACCGTGGATCAAAAACAGTTCTTTGATATCTGCCTCAGCGGTCCGGCATTACATGTGTACGATGGGGCCTTCGAAATTATCATCTGATCCCAGTTCGTAAATCTTCCTGGCAAATTCGAGAATACGCTCAAAATCAATATCGGGTTCCTTCTTCAGGCGGGCCGCCTTTCGGGTCATGATTTTCTGCAGAAGATTCATCTTTTTAATATTCAACTCACCCCCAAAGAATCCGCTTGCCAGGGCGTGCTCTATCAATTGATCCGGGAATGCCTGGGCTATAAGTTCCTGCTCGTTGGCATCCGAATCCATACAGCAAATAAAGAGGCCAATCTGTTTCTGCATCAGAACCGCCAGGTTGCTATCACAAAATTTATGAACTGAACGCTGGATCATTCCCTCATGAATGGAACCGCCAACGATGATGGTATCGTATTGCTGGAGGTTGAACCTGCGCCGCCTGGAGATGCGAACCATCTCCACGTCTTCGCCAATATCTTCTTTCAGTTTTGATGCACACTGTTCAGTACATCCCAGTGTGGTTGAGTATGCAATCAGGGTTTTCATATATTTGATTCGATTCAGGGCGTGTTAAAAATACACTATATTGTTAATAAAACCTTCCAGTTCTGGTTCTATTTTTTTTCTTAAATTTAACGCTGGCATAACAATTTGATATACATTTACGTATTAGAGTTAAAACCTTTCCTAATGTCGGGTAAACCAGCGAATGTCAGAACCGCTCCCATAATGAATGAAGGAGCCAAGAGAAAAAGAGCCCAGAAAAAATACTCACTTCCCGTGATTGGACATTTTGCCGACAGGAGCGTGGAATTCAAAAGTATTCTGGAAGCCGAACAGATCACCGGGATCAGCTACACACTGATCTTTGAAGCATGCATTGGTAAGATTTTCAAAGCCAAGAATGTGCACTGGGAGTTCAAAAAAGGAAACCACTATATCAAATACAAAGCATTCTATATCAACGCCCAGTCAAACTACACCCGTGTGGGAGGTTTTAATGGTTAGAAGCTTCGCTTTCACCCTTTATAACAGTGCCCGGGACTATTACACTTCATAGGTGGAAGAGCTGGTATCTCCTCCCCTTCCGGTCCAGTTGGTATGAAAGAACTCACCCCTTGGCCTGTCAACACGCTCATAGGTATGCGCCCCGAAATAGTCGCGCTGTGCCTGCAACATATTGGCCGGAAGACGTTCTGAACGGTAGCCGTCAAAATAGTTCAGCGCTGTGGTAAATGCCGGAACAGGAATTCCGTTCACCAGTGCCGTGGCAACCACTTTGCGCCAACCCTCCTGTGCAGCTTCCACCTTCTCTTTGAAGAAGGGATCGAGCAAGAGGTTGGGAAGAGCCGGATTCTGATCAAAAGCATCCTTAATCTTGGTCAGGAATACCGAACGGATAATGCAACCACCTCTCCAGAGCAGGGCAATACCACCATAGTTCAGTTCCCATCCATACTCTTTTGAAGCTTCTCGCAACAGCGTATATCCCTGGGCATAAGAGACGATCTTTGAAGCGTAAAGGGCATTTTTGATATCATTGATAAACATCGCCCTGTCACCTCCATAGGATGGTACCGGACCTGAGAGAACCTTAGAAGCTTCCACACGTTCCTCTTTTATGGCCGAAAGGCATCTGGCAAATACAGACTCCCCGATCAGCGTCAAGGGGATCCCCAGATTAAGTGCCTCAATACCGGTCCATTTCCCTGTTCCCTTCTGTCCGGCCGTATCAAGGATCTTCTCAACCAGCGGCTCACCGTCCTCGTCGCGGAAGCCCAGGATATCTCTGGTAATCTCGATCAGGTAGCTATCCAGTTCCCCTTCGTTCCACTCCTTAAAGACTTCGTACATCTCGTCGGCACTCATTCCCAGGAGGTTCTTCATCAGGTTATAGGCCTCACTAATCAGCTGCATATCACCATATTCTATACCGTTGTGTACCATCTTTACAAAATGACCTGCGCCATTATCACCCACCCAGTCGCAACAGGGTGTTCCATCTTCAACCATTGCTGAAATGGCCTGAAAAATATCTTTCACATGCGGCCAGGCCTTTGCCGATCCGCCGGGCATAATGGAAGGACCCATCAGGGCACCCTCTTCTCCGCCTGAAACACCAGTCCCTATAAAAAGCAGTCCCTTACTCTCCACATATTTAGTGCGTCGGATGGTATCCGGAAAATGCGAGTTCCCGCCGTCGATAATAATATCACCCTCTTCCAGGTGAGGAAGTACCATCTCAATAAAATCGTCCACAGGCTGTCCGGCCTTGACCAGCATCATCACTTTTCTGGGACGCTCCAGTGACACTACAAATTCCTCAATGGAATGCGCTCCAATAAAATTCTTATCCTTGCCTCGGCCATTCATGAATTTATCTACCTTCTCAACGGTGCGATTATAGACTGCAACGGTAAATCCGTTTCGTTCCATATTCAGCACCAGGTTCTCACCCATAACGGCCAAACCAATCAGTCCGATATCAGCTTTTGTTTTCATTTTTGTTATTGTTTTGTTTATTGTTAAAATTCAATTCTTTATGTTTTCACATACACTGGTCCGACAGCACATCGAAACCCAGCTTCTCCAACATGACCCTGAGCTCCGGATATCCCTGGAAAAGTCTGACCACAAATGCTGCGGGCTCCCTTCGAAAGGGGTAATCTCCCCTGAGCTTCTCAAAGCTTTCCGGATTGCTGCGAAGGCGATGGTCGTCGGAACTTACATCATAGGTCTGACGAAACACCTCCCATAAAAGCTCATAAAGCTTCTGGTCAGCTGTGTCAATTAGTATTTCAGAAATCTCTGGAGCAGGCATGGATACAGGGGACCATTGGTCGAGTCCCAGTCCGAAAAAGCGGCTCACCGCCTGCACCGACATGGTGGTTCCATTGGCCTTTCCATCCAGGGAATAGCCTGCAATATGGGGAGTAGTCAGCGTAAGGGCCTCCATGAAATCACTACTTATATTCGGTTCATTTTCAAACACATCCAGCACCACATTTGAAACATAAGCTCTCCGGATCCCTTCCAGAAGCGCTACTTCGTCTACCACAGCTCCGCGAGAAGAGTTGATCAGAATGGCCCCCTTCTTCAAATGAGTAAGAAATTCCCGATCGACCAGGTGGTGAGTGTTATCTATTCCCCCTCTGTTTAAAGGAACATGCAGAGTGATGATATCTGACTGCTCCTCCAGCTCCTCCAGAGTGACAAATTCAGCAATGCCCTCCGCCCTCGCACGGGGGGGGTCATTAAGCAGGACCCTCATGCCCAGTACCCGTGCAGCTGCAGCCACTTTACTCCCCACATTTCCCACACCAATCACTCCCAGTGTGCTATTGGAAAGATCCAGCTTTCTGTTCACAGTCAGCCAGAGCAGTGTGGAAACAATATATTGTTCAACGGAGGAGGAATTGCATCCTGGTGCATTGGTCCAGCTGATTCCCCGCCCTTCACAGTATCCGGTATCAATGTGATCGTAGCCAATGGTAGCTGAAGCGATAAAGCGAACGGTGGTCCCTTCCAACAGGTCCCTGTTGCACTTCGTGCGTGTCCTGGTAATCAATGCATCTGCATCCAACAGGTCGCTTTTTGAAATCTCTCCTCCGGGAAGATAGACCACTTTGGACACACTCTCCAGGGCACCCTCCAGGAAGGGAATCTTGTTGTCGGCTACTATCTTGATCATCTTGTTTATGATTTAAACTTATCCTTCCAGGACCATAATCCCAGGGCAGGATTCGATATATAATAGATTTCCTCCCCGTCTGGCAGGGTATTGAAACCTTCTTCCAAGTACTCCGGATTGTACGAGTACAACATTTCCTGAAGGTCGCCATACTGGTAATGAACCGACTCGATCTCCTCCCTGGAAAGCTGACCCGGACAATAGGTAACGCTGAACCGTCCCTCCGTAGAACCATGTATCAGGTGGGCCGCCGCACTGAGATTCTCCTGCAGATCCTTATTCTCCTCCACCGCTTTCAGAATCTCCGGGGTAGTCAGATAGCCATATTTTTTGATAAGCCGGTCGATCTCCCCATCCTCACCAAACTCTTTAAGTCCAGGTGCCAGCACCACCAGCTCCCCTCCATCAGCAATGGCCATCCGGGTTCTGTATATACTCTTATTACCCAGCCAGGTACTCTTAAATTCCTCCGGTTCCAGGTAGACCACCACCTTGTGCAGGGGCTTCTCCAGCATCTGGAAATTCACCTTAAGGGATAATTCAGCAGCTTTAAGAAAACACTCCTCATCATCCCCGATGTATAGTCCCCGGACAACCAGCTTACCCTGCTGGTTACGTCCAATCACAGTCTGGATATAAACAAATGGAAAATCCGCAGCAAAATGCTCAGAAGCATAATTTAGTACGTCCCTGACGGGCGTCGATGCACGTCCCATTATACGTTCCAGGCCATAGACGGCACCCAGAAAATGGCTCTTATTTATCCCTTCGGGTCCGCCGGTCCCCACAAAAATATTCTTATTGTAATTGGCCATCCCGACCACCTCATGGGGTACTACCTGCCCGATGGAAAGAATCAGGTCGTGTTGGCCCTCTACCAGAAGCCTGTTGACCTGGGCGGGCCATGAATAATCGACCCTGCCTTCAGAAACCTTTTCAACATAGGATGCAGGCACCTCTCCCAGGGACACCACATCATTCCGCCAGTCATGCACCCTGAACAAGGACCGGGGAACCGCGCCAAACATTTTCCCTATCTCCTCCCCGGTCATTGCCGCATGGGTGCCAAGAGCAGGAAGCACATCGATCAGTTTCTCACCATAATACTCCCAGGCCAACTCGGTCAGTCGCCCGGCCATACTGTGGAACCTGGTCATATCCGGAGGAATGGCAAGCACCCTGTTTCTGGTCCCGATTTTCCCAAGGGCTTCCTTAAGCCCCCTGTTTATGTCCTGGTCATTCAACTCGGCATTTGCCGCACCCTGTTCAAAATATATCATCTTATACCCCTCCATATGCACTGTAACCACCATCCACCGGTATACATATTCCGGTGATAAAATTGCTCATATCCGACAGGAGGTAGAGCACGGTCCCATTCAGGTCCTCCGGCTCGCCAAACACTCCCATGGGCGTATTGGCAATAATCTTCTCGCCACGGAGGGTCAGCGCCCCGGTCTTTTCATCGGTGACCAGGAAACGATTCTGATTGGTCAGGAAGAAACCCGGTGCTATGGCATTGACCCTGACTCCCACTTTGGCAAAGTGTACCGCAAGCCATTCGGTGAAGTTATTAATGGACGACTTGGCCGCAGAATAGGCGGGAATCTTGGTAAGTGGCTTATAAGCATTCATGGAAGACACATTCAGGATTACCCCTTTTTGCCGGGCCACCATATCCTTCGCAAAAACCATGGTGGGTAGCAGGGTACCGTTAAAATTAAGATCGAAGACCTTCTGGAAGCCCTCCAGCTCCAGTCCAAAGAATCCATCTTCCAATTGATCCAGATTCTCCTCTGTAATCTGTTCCAGTTTTGTTGTAGCTTTGGGAGAGTTCCCGCCAGCGCCGTTGATCAGCATATCTATTTCGCCAACTTCCCTTAGTATCTTTTCCCGGACCTCTTCCAGGGAGGATCTGTCCAGGACATTGGTCCTGAATCCAAAGCTCCTCACACCATAATCGGAGGCGACCTCAGTAGCGACCTTATAAGCTGCCTCCTCATTGATATCCAGGATGACCGTAATGACCCCTTCCGAAGCCAGTCCCCTGGCCATGGAGGTACCCAGCACACCGCCACCACCTGTGATCACACATATCTTTCCCTTTATTAATTCAATTGCCCTGTTTCTCATTTATTTGTATGTATTTGGTTGATAGTAAGGTAGATTTTCCGAGGTAATAATGTCAATGGGAATCCACAACCTCTCCTGTGGTTCCCTGTTAAAAACCACCAGGTTATAAAGGGAGCTCAGTCCCAGAAAAGCCTGCTCTTCTGGTTTCTGTGAAAGTAGAAAATCGATACGTTTCTCTTTCAACAATTCAATGTTCTCAGGAAGCAGGTCATACCCGATGAGCCTGACCTTCTCCCTCCCTGTTTCAGACAGAAAACGGGCCACCTTATGCACCCTGGAGTTGGTCACAAAAAGTCCGGCAATATCAAAGGAGCTGCAGATTTCATTCAGTTTTTCCTTCAAAGAGTAATCCTCCGCTCCATTCAAATCAATGGTTATCAAATGATTCAAACGGTTTTTTTCATCTGCAAAGTAGGCTCTGAAACCCTTCTCCCGCTCTATAATGTGGGCATAATGATCCTTCCGGGCCGACATATTTACAATGGCCACGTCCTTACCCTGCTCAAGACCGTAATCAATCAGCCTGGCAGCAACATAACCACTTTGGAAAGCATCCTGACCTACGAAACTGCTTACAGAAGGAGATTCCAGAAGAGAGTTAAACAGGACCACCGGAATGCTCTCCCGAGCACAACGTTCCAAAAAAGCCATGGATTCATCCTTAAATACCGGGGCAAACAGCACACCCTCAAGCTCTCCAAAAGGGAAATCTTCAAACATTCTATTAAATCCCCGGCGATCCAACTGGTCAAAATAGAAGCGCTGAATGCTTACATGATCATGATCCAGTGAATCAAGAGCCTTTTGAATACCCAGCTGGGGAAGCTCCCAAAAGGTGTGGTTGTTTACAACCCGGGGCATTACCACTGCAAATTGTATGTGCCGTTTTAATGCCAGAGAACGTGCCGCAATATCGGGCTGATAATTGTACTCCCGCAACAGCTTCAGTATCTTTTCGCGGGTTACTTCAGAGACCTCACCCCGATTGTGAATAACCCGGTCCACCGTCCCAATGGATACAGAAGCGATTTCGGCTATATCCTTGATTCTTATTTTACTCATACACACCTCATCTCCTGATACTTATAGGTTTTAACCGTCATATATAAGCATTAAATTCTCAAACAAAATTAAGCAAAATATCTAGGAAAGAGTCATAAAATTGTTTAATTTCGTGTCCGCACACGGAAATACATCAATCACATGAAATTAGAGAAATACTCTTTGGGGATCGGCGACAGGTTCGGACAGCAAGGTATAGCACAGCTTGAGGCACTGATCAAAGCTAAAAAGGATGGGGTCGAATTTGTCCCTGTCTGGAACAAATCAAATCGGGAACACCAGATCATCCACTCTGAGCCCAAAGACACAAAAGTTGAAGCTGATGCAGCTGTAAAAGCCCTGCAATGGGATAAGCCCTATTATGTGGATGCGGACCATATCAACCTGAATACGGTGGACCCTTTCCTGGATCACTCCAATTTCTTCACCCTGGATGTGGCCGACTACATCGGCTCCGAATCAGCTGATGGCGACTTAGAGGAATTTCTGAAACAGGCTTCTCCCTATGAAGGAGAACTGCAGATCCCGGGCATCAGTAAGCCTTTCGAAATAACACACCAGATGCTTGTCACCATAGCCCGGAATTTCCTGGGTGCGGTGCGTGAAGCGGCAAGCATCTATCAGCATATTGCTGAGAAAAAGGGAGCAGGAAACTTTGTTGCCGAGATATCGATGGATGAGGTTGAAGCAGCGCAAACACCTGTTGAACTCTTCTTTATCCTGATGATGATTAAATACTATGGAATCCCTGCTCAGACTATAGCCCCCAAATTTACCGGCCGCTTTAACAAGGGGGTTGACTATGTGGGCGATATTGCGCGCTTCCGAAAGGAGTTTGAAGAGGACCTTCTTGTCATCGATTTTGCAGTGAAGACATTTGACCTTCCCGATAACCTTAAATTAAGCGTACACTCGGGAAGCGACAAGTTCACCATCTATCCCATTATGGGCGAACTTGTCAAGAAACATAATAAGGGTTTGCACGTGAAAACAGCAGGAACCACCTGGCTGGAAGAAGTGATTGGTCTTGCCATGGCCGGAGAAGAGGCCCTTCAGATGGCAAAAGAAATATACAGGCGAGCCTACGAGAGGAGGGATGAACTATGCGCCCCTTATGCCACAGTTATTGATATAGATCCTGCCAACCTCCCCATACCCTCAGAGGTGGAACAGTGGACCGGGAAAAAATTCGCCAACACCCTTCGAAATATCCCCGGTCATCCCGATTACCACAGTGGATTCAGACAACTGATTCATGTGGGCTATAAGGTAGCAGCTGAAATGGGTGAATCCTACCTTGCCATGGTCAGGAAACATGCTGACGTAGTGGGTGATCAGGTGCGGACTAATATTTACGAGAGGCATATACAACGATTGTTTTAAAGCGAACTCCCATGAAGAAGTTTCTTGATAAAGATTTTTTACTTGAGAATGATACTGCCAGAAGGCTCTACCATGAGGTGGCCGCTCCTGTGCCCATTATCGATTATCACTGTCACCTGGACCCCGCTCTTATTGCTGAGGATCACAACTTTGAAAATCTGACCCAGGTGTGGCTGGCAGGTGATCACTACAAGTGGAGAGCCATGCGAGCCAATGGCGTAGTTGAACGGTTCTGTACCGGAGATGCAAGCGATGAAGAAAAGTTTATGAAGTGGGCAGAAACAGTGCCCGACACCCTGCGTAACCCACTATATCACTGGACTCATCTTGAGCTTCAGCGTTATTTCAATATCCATGAATTACTGAATCCGGAAAGCGCACAGAGAATCTATCAAAGGGCCGGTGAACTCTTACAATCAGAAGGCTTCAGTGTACGCAAGATGATCCGAAAAATGAATGTGGAGGTGATCTGTACCACCGACGACCCGGTGGATTCGCTGGAATATCACCAGAAAATCAAGGAAGATGGATTTGAAACAAAAGTGCTGCCAGCCTGGAGACCGGATAAAGTTATGGCGGTGGAGGATCCCGATAAATACAACCAGTACATCCATCAGCTTGAGCAGGCTTCCGGCACCTCCATCTCAAGTCTTATGGACCTGCTTACAGCGCTCCAGAACAGGCACGACTTCTTCCACCAGATGGGTTGCAGGATTTCCGACCATGGCCTGGAAGGATTCCTTGCGGAAGAGTTTAGCTACCTGGATATTGAAAAGATTTTCCTGAAAATAAGGAAGGGTCGAATGCTGAACAAACAGGAAATTAGCCTTTTCAAATCAGCCATGTTAGTGGAACTTGCCGTGATGGACCATGAGAAAGGATGGACACAGCAGTTTCATGTGGGAGCCATCCGGAACAACAATTCCGGCCGCCTCCGTAAACTGGGTCCGGATACGGGATTCGACTCCATTGGAGATTTCAAGATGGCCAGTGCCATGTCACGTTTCTTCGACCGGCTTGACACCCAGGACCAGTTGGCCAAAACAATAGTATACAACCTCAATCCGGTGGACAATGCTTTGATTGCAACCATGGTCAATAATTTCAATGACGGCAAAACACCAGGGAAAATGCAGTTTGGATCTGGCTGGTGGTTTTTGGATCAGAAATATGGGATGACCGAGCAGATGAATACGCTCTCCTCGTTGGGACTGCTCAGCCGGTTTGTTGGCATGCTGACCGATTCACGCAGCTTTCTATCCTACCCCCGGCATGAGTATTTCCGCAGGATTCTCTGTAACCTGGTGGGCACCGATGTGGAGCATGGTGAGATTCCGAATGAGCCAAAATTAATAGATAAACTGGTTCAGAATGTCTGTTATTACAACGCAAAAGAGTATTTTGCATTGTAGTAAACAATTCAAGCGTGGGTAAAAGATTTCTTAGAGCACTGTCTGTTTCCCTGTTTCTGACTGCTTACCTGAGCAGTGTTCATTCCCAGGGTATCAGTGGAAAGATACTGGATACCAATGGTGAACCGGTCCCTTTTGCAGCTATCTTTATAAAAGAGCTGACCAGGGGAACGACCTGCAATGCGCTTGGTAGCTTTTCTCTTCCCCTGCCCGAAGGGATTTATAATATTTTCTTTCGCAGCCTGGGATATACCGAGGTTAATCGCACCATTGAGGTGGGTTCCGATTACACCGACCTGGAAATTGTGCTTCCACCCCAGATGTATATAATCCCTGAAGTCAGGATCAGCGCCTCCGGTGAGGATCCAGCCTACTGGATCATGCGCAAAACCATCGGCCTGGCCAATTACCACCTGAATGAAGTTCTGAATTACAACGCGGAGATCTATATCAAGGGTACAGCCATCCTTGAAAAACTGCCCAGGGCCATTGCCAAAAGAATCCAGGTGAATCAGATCAAAGTAGAAGAGGGTGAAGCCTACATGCTTGAATCACTTAATAAAGTAAAATTTACTGCTCCTGATAAATATGAGATGCGGGTGATTGCCTCCCAGAATACCCTGCCGGGCTATACCGAGAATGTAAATCCCATGGATTATATCAATGCCAGCCTCTACCAGCAGCAAATAGAAGGGATCATCTCTCCCCTGGCAAGGAATGCCTTTACCTACTACCGTTTCAAATTTGAAGGAACCTTTATGGAAGGTACTTATATCATCAATAAGATTAAAGTGGTTCCTAAGAGGAAGAGTCAGCAGATGTGTAAAGGCTATCTTTACATTGTAGAAGATCTTTGGTGCCTTCACTCGGCCCAACTCTCTGTCAACTCCATAGCAGGGACCGTGTCACTGGAGCAACTCTTTGCCAATGTCATGATGGATGCCTGGCTGCCTGTCAATCACAAAATAGGCGTGAATGTAGATATAGCCGGTGTTCTGGCCCAGGTAAGCTACGTATCTTCGCTGGAATACTCCGATGTAACCCTTAATCCAAATCTACCGGAGACCTATTTTGTTTCCATGAACAAGGTGGAAGAGCCTGAAGATCAAGCTAAAGAAGAGGTTCCCACCAGGGATCAGGAAAAGATCAAGGAATTGTTGAAGAAGGATGAACTGACCAACCGGGATGTGCAACGGCTCTCCAAACTGATGGAGAAAGAAACTGAGAAAGCTGCCCCGGAACAAAAAGGAGAAAACCTGAATCAGACAGGAACTACCTTTTCCGTGGCTGACAGCGCCGTAAAGAATGATTCCGTCTACTGGAACAAAGTTCGCCCCATCCCCCTGACCCCTGAAGAGCATACCACGCTGACGGAGAGGGATTCCATTATCGGTGCCCGTGCCAGCTCAGCTGTAGCGGCCGATACACTAAAGACTACCAGGCACAGACAAGGCCGGGCTCGGGGCATTCTCATTGGACGCTCCTATACTATGAGCAGGGGCAAGTTCAGGTTTACACATGATGGATTGATCGATCTGGACCGGCTGGGATATAATACGGTGGACGGACTCTCCTATGGACAGTCCTTTAGTATTAATTGGAAAACAGACTCGGTGCATACCCTTCGTTCACACCTGGTGACAGACTACGCCTTCCACAGGAACGCGCCAATGCTTACCTGGAACACGGACCTGTTGTATGCGCCCATGGCTCGTGGAAAGGTGGCACTCTACCTCAACTACACTTCCTCCGACTTCAATGGTTCCACAGGTATTCCAGGCTTCACCAATATGGCTTATACCCTCTTCCTGAGAGAGAACTACCTGAAAAAATATGAACATATCGATGCTACCCTCTACAATCGCATCGATGTAAGCAATGGATTCGTGCTGACCACCTCGGCCACCTATGGCCGGCAGAATAATCTGGTCAATACGACCGACTTCTCCTTCTTCTTCAGCAATGAAAGAGATTTCACCCCCAACACACCCGGGGCCCTTGCTTCGGATGATCCTTCCCTGTCAGGGTCTCAGAAACTGATGGGAGTGATTCGGATCGATATCACTCCCAATCAGCCCTATAGGGTAAGAACCTACCGAAAGGACCTGCGTGAATCAAAATGGCCAACCTTCTCGCTGGAGTACCGACATACTTTCCCGGTGGAGAATACAGGGTGGTCAGACTTCAGCCTGTTTACCCTGGGTATCAGACAATCCATGGAAGCAGGATTGCTGTCAACTCTTGACTGGTCGGTGGAATCGGGATATTTCCTGAACAACAGCGCCCTTCACTATTCAGACTTCCACCATTTCAAATCCAGTCCCCTCTACATCGATATGGCCGGATTTGATAATGCGCTGATGCTGATGGATTACTACGAGGCAAGCACCTCCGATTACTGGGTCACCGCCGATGTAAAGCTTAATGCCTCCTACCTGCTCATCAAATTTCTACCCTGGTTCAGTGAACGACTATGGAAAGAGTCCATAGGAATTACCTACCTGTATACACCCCAGACTCCGCACTATGTGCAAGTAGCTTACAGCCTGGATGAGGTTTTCTTCCTGATGGATCTGGGAGTCTATATGGGATTTCAGGAGGGTAGCTACAAAGGATTCGGTGCCCGGCTCAATTTCAGATTCTAAACAATCATGACCCCGGATTTGTTATCTTTGTAGCAGAAATGAAAGGAATCACAATCATATTGATCGGCTGCCTGCTCTTCCTGGGTGCGGAACATCTTTGGGATAGCTTTCACGAAAGCGTTATAAGCACGGCCATGATGTGTAATTGCGGATGCTGCAACATCCCGGGTGAACCTCAGGATAAGGAGGGACCATGCGATGAAAATCATAATTGCCTTCCCGATTGTGACTGTCTCCATCCCCTGCAGGTATCTGCAATCGAATACAAGTTAATTGAGTTACCCACTATTGTGGTACAATCCTATAACTATAGCCACTATATGAACAGCTATACCTACGAGTATAGCAACAACTTTCTTCAACCACCCCGTTTTGCTTAACTGAAGTCCTTACAAGTTCTATTCAGTTCATCAAAACGTATTTCCAATGAAAATTAAAGTAACAGTGCTTTTATGCATGCTCTTAGCTGCATACAGTCAAAACGTGGTGGCAGGCACAGCACCACCAGCCGATTCGCTCTCCCTATGGGTCAACGGAGCCTGCGGGATGTGCAAGACCCGTATCGAAGCCACTGCACTTAAAGTGAAAGGTGTTAATAGCGCTTCCTGGGACAGGGAGACACATATGCTCACCCTGAGCACTGATCCTGAAAAGTTTAAATCACATAAACTGCATTATAAAATTGCCAGTGTGGGTCACGATACCCGTGAGATGCTTGCCCCCGATCCGGTGTATAATGCCCTGCCCCAATGCTGCAAGTACAGGGATCATATTCAGGAACTCAACGATGATGAAGGTAAAGGAGACATCACAGGCAGCGTCTTTGAAAGTGGTGATGACAACATCACCATTCCTTTAACAGGAGCCAATATCTACTGGGCGGGGACCACCATCGGGACCAGCTCCGATGCTGACGGAAATTTCTTCATCGATCTGATGGAGGGGGCCCATTTTCTGGTGGTAAGTTTCGTGGGATATCCAAATGATACCCTTCATGTTTCGGAACCATCAGAAGTAGAGGTAGAGTTTTCCAGGGCGGTGATGCTCGAAGAAGTACAGGTGGTACACCGGATCAAGTCCACTTCTGTGGCTTTCAACAGTGCCTTCCATATCCAGAACATTCATGAAAAGGAGCTGACCAAGGCAGCCTGCTGCAACCTCTCTGAAAGTTTTGAAACCAACCCCTCGGTGGATGCCGGATTTACAGATGCCGTTACCGGCACCAGAAAGATTGAGATGCTTGGACTGGCGGGACCCTATGTGCAGATTACACGCGAAAACATGCCTGACGTAAGGGGTCTCTCGGCCCTCTATGGCCTCACATATATTCCCGGGACATGGATCGAGGGAATACAACTGAATATGGGAGCAGGCTCTGTGGTCAATGGCTTTGAGAGTATCACGGGACAGATCAATGTGGAGCTCCGTAAACCTGAAAATAGTGACAGACTCTATCTCAACGTGTATGGCAACAGCGATGGAAGAATGGAAAGTAATATCCTTAGCGCTTACCTGATGAATGAAAAATGGAGCGGCAGCCTGCTGCTTCATGGGAACAGCAGACCCTTCCAACAGGACCACAATCAGGATGGTTTTGTGGACCATCCCACAGGAAATCAGCTGGTGGCGCTAAAGCGCTTCAAATACAGCGGGGAGAACGGTGTGCAGAGTCAGCTGGGAATAAAGGTGGTCTGGCTTGATCACCTGGGTGGACAGCTGGACTTCGATCCGGAAACACCCCGTGATCAACAATCCTACTGGGGGTCGGGAAATATTACCAAACGTCTGGAAGGCTGGGCCAAGATTGGTAAGGTTTTTGAAAATAAACCATTTGCCAGCATGGGCTTCCAGCTATCAGCCTTGCTCCACAGTCAGGATGTCTATTTCGGTGTGACCGACTACCTGGCAGAACACCAGTCGCTGTACGCCAACCTGATCTACCAGTCAATCCTGGGTTCTACCAACCACCAGTACCGGACCGGACTTAGCTTCCAGGCCGACACATATGATGAAACCGTAGGGGCAACTCAATACCTGAGGAGGGAGCTGGTCCCGGGAGCCTTCCTTGAGTATACCTTCAACCACCTTGATCTTTTTACAGCGGTGGCAGGTATCCGTGCCGACTACCACAATAATTATGGTGCCTTTTTTACGCCCCGGCTTCACCTGAGATATGAACCAATAGAAAAAACCGTATTCAAAGCTTCAGCAGGAAGGGGACAGAAAACGGCTTCAGTTTTTGCTGAAAATATTGGCATCTTTGCCAGCTCCAGAAGCCTTTTCCTTGACAATAATAGCGATGGCAAGCCCTATGGACTTGAAGCAGAAGTGGCATGGAGCTACGGGCTCAATTTCGCCCAGGGATTCAGCCTGGGAACCAGAGAGTCGGTCTTCAAAATTGATTACTACCATACCCGCTTCCAGAACCAGGTGGTGGTTGACCTGGACCGTAATCCCCGAGAGGTCCATTTCTACAACCTGGAGGGAGATTCCTGGTCCAACAGCATGCAGGTGCAGCTGGATACGGAGCCCCTTGAACGTTACGATATCAGGATCGCCTACCGCTTCAACGACGTACAAACCACCTATGGAGATAAATTGAGGCCCCGGCCACTGGTCGCAAAGCACCGGGCCTTTATCAACATGGCCTATGCCACCCTTAAGCAGTGGAGCGTTGATCTGACCTGGAGCTGGCAGGGTCCCAAGCGCATTCCCGGTACTCAAAGCAATCCGGCACCCTACCGACTTCAAGAATATTCACCGGCTTTCTCCCTGGTAAACCTCCAGCTGGGAAAAACCCTCTTTGAGCGACTCGAGCTTTATGCAGGAATCGAAAACCTGCTGGGCTTTGTACAGGAAGATCCTATCCTGGCCAGTGAGGATCCCTTTGGACCATGGTTTGACAGTTCTATGATCTGGGGACCTGTTTATGGAAGGAAGTTTTACGGGGGACTCCGTTTCCGGATAAACTAATTATATTTGGATTTGAAAATGTAAGCATGAAGATGTCCCGGACCCTCACCCTGCTGTTTCTGATGCTTCTCCCTGCACTCAACGGCCAGGAGGTTGAGCTCATAGACTGGGACTATGAAATCGATCTGCTGGGCCGGGAGCTGGCAAAGAAACACCCCGATCTGTTCTTTCAGACCGATTCAACCTGGTTCTTTCATGAAATGAGACAGCTTGCGGCGCAAACTGCCGGAAAAACCACCTTTCAGATATCGGTCAGACTACAGCAGGTGCTGGCCTTAATGGGCGATGCTCAAACCCGGATCAATTATCATTATATGATCGAAAAATCCCAAATCCTCCCCTTTAAGTCTTACTGGTTTGAGGATGGAATATACATGATGGAAACGGACAGGATGTACGAGGCGCTGCTTGGTAAAAAACTAATTGCTATAAATGGGGTTTCCATTGAAGTAGTGATTGATTCGCTGGCCACCTTGCTGGTGAATAAGAATCCATCGGTAGTGAAAAACAGCATCCCCCGCATGCTCACCTGGTTTCAACTGCACGAATACTTTGGATTTGCCACAGGCGATGATATCTCCTTAACACTTAGGAAGTCATCCGGAGAAGAGATTGAAGTTGTAATCAATTTGCCCGCAGAGCCGGGAGAAATGCTTGCCCTCCAACCGAAACCTATGCCCCTGGGATGGCAGGATCAAAAATCGTTCTTCTGGGATCACTATCTGGAAGATGAGCATCTTTACTATATCCAGTATAACCGTTGCTGGAGCCGCGAGGTAGAAGAGGAACATGGTTCTGGTGCCTCGGCCCTGTTCATGCCCTCTTTCAAGGATTTTGAAAAACAGGTACTCCCGGTGTTGAGAAAGAAGAAAATTGACAGACTGGTTTTCGATATGCGCTTCAACAGGGGTGGATATGCACCCCAGGGAACTGAATTTATCAGAAAAATCTGCAAATCACTGCCCAGGGAACATGGTGATATTTTTGTACTCATAGGGAGAACGACACGGGCATCTGCCATCATTAATACGGTGGATCTTATTAATAGTGCGGAAGTTGTGCTTGTAGGAGAAGAGACCGGCGGAAAACCTAACTTTTTTGGAGAAGTCAGGCGATTCGTACTGCCTGAATCCAGGATTATAGTCTCTCACTCCACGAAGAGCTTTCGCTTGCTGGACGAGGATCTTCCCACCATCGCACCCGATTTGATGGTGCCAATCGATTATGAAAGCTACATGAAAGGGATAGATCCGGCCATTGAAGCCGTCCGTCACCACATGGACCCCTGACTACTTCTCCAGGATAAGACCCTGCACAATCAGGTATTGGGCCGCAATATAAGTAAGCATAATCAGGAAGCCCGCCAGCGGAATCGCGCTGTGGAACTTGTTGAATGCAATCATGCTGTCGGAAAGCAAAAACAGCAGAGAACCAAAAAAAACCAGTTTGAAGCTGAGGTCCCCCACTCTTCCCGAACGGTTCAGGGCCATCATGGACATAGCTATAAGCGAAAGGGCATAGACAGCAATAATTGGTCTCATCATCCCCTCCATACCCGGGAAAAGAAGCATGAGCATTCCTGAAATATAGGCCAGGAAAAAGATGGATATCCAGGGGTTTTTCTGCACAAAACCCTTTCCCCCATACTCTCCAAACTTCGAGTAGATATATATATAAGTCACCTGGGCAAAGAAAAAAGCTCCCACACCGGCAAAGAAGAAGAGTTCATTATTCCCGGAGAACATCAGGAAGTTATCTCCCAGCCAGGAGAAGAAAAAAGCGATCAGTACCACGACTGTAAAGGCAGTTTTCTGTTTGTTCTGCAAGAAATAAACCGCGATCCAGATCATGATTAGTGGTTTCACCGCATACTCCATCTGAATATAGTCCAGGAGCCTGCCTGTTAGCTCAATTATAACAATAAGAGCAAAGATCAGGTGCATTAAAAGGGAAGTGTTCTTCTTCATAGCAGCAGGGTTTAGAAGGGTAAATATAATAAATGACTTGAATGGAGCATATTTTTTCACTGGTTTGCGCAATCGATTGTACACTTTTTATAACTTTGTCTGAAACCATGTATAAAAAACAGCACGTTACCATCCATGATATTGCCAGGGAGCTGAATGTTTCAGCTTCAACTGTTAGCCGTGCACTTCAGGATCATCCCAGAATCAGTGAATCGACCAGAGAAGCTGTAAAAAAAACCGCAAGTCGGCTCAATTACCAGCCCAATGTGATGGCCTCTTCCCTAAGAAGAGGGAAAAGTAAAACTGTAGGAGTGATCGTTCCAAGGATCAACCGGAATTTTTTTGCCAACGTGATTGGTGGAATGGAGGAACTCCTGGCCACTTCAGGATATCACCTGATAATTTGTCAGACGAAGGAAAAGCTGGAAAATGAGGTGGCAGCCATCCAGACCCTGATTAATGCACGTGTAGATGCGGTTCTGCTCTCTATCTCCATGGAAACAACCCGGAACGATTATATGCACATACTCACCGAACGTGGGATCAGGCTTTTCTATTTTGACCGTGTACCCGCCGGCACCAAGAATGGATCAGTGGTGGTGGATGACCACCTGGGCGCTTACTTGAGTGTCAAGCACCTGCTGGGACAGGGTTACAGGAAGATCCTCCATGTTTCAGGTTCAGAACATATCAATATCTACCGTTCCAGGAAAGAGGGATACCTGCAGGCCATGCATGAAGCCGGCATGGATGTGCCCCAGGCCTGGATATTACACAGGGACCTGGTGCAGGAAGGCGGTGAATCTGCCTTTCTTACTGGAATGAAAATGAAAAAGAATCCGGATGCCTTCTTCTGTGCAGGGGATTTTGCGGCCCTTGGTATAATGCGGGCTGCAAAACGAGCGGGAATTTCCATACCGGGCAACCTGGGAGTAAGTGGCTTCGCCAATGAACCCTTCACTGCCTTCCTGGAACCTTCCCTGACCACCGTTGACCAACGGGGGAGCGAAATGGGCCGGATGGTTGCTGAAATGTTCCTCAAATGCGTGGAAGAGGACAGTGTATCAAGCACATGCAGGCAGACAATTTTAAAACCCCAGCTTATTATACGTGACAGTTCACTCTTAAACAAATAAACAGATATATTATGGAAGTCAATTATGAAGTAAGATTTTCCAACCATCCCGACGATGCCAAGCATTATGGGACGGACAGACTTAGAAAGGAATTCCTGGTAGAGAAGCTAATGATACCCGGAGAGATCAACATGGTCTACTCCATGAACGACCGATTTATTGTGGGCGGAGCTGTTCCAGACACAGAACTGGAACTTATCTCCATTGACCCCCTTAAGTCAACACATTTTTGCGATCGTCGCGAACTGGGAATCATCAATGTGGGTGGCGCAGCCATCATCCGTGTGGATGGCACCGATTTTAATCTGAATTTCAAGGATGCACTCTATGTGGGTGCGGGATCAAAGCAGATTCTTATGATAAGTAAAGAGAAAGCAAATCCTGCACATCTCTATTTCAACTCTGCACCTGCCCACCAGGCCTTCCCCTGTAAAAGAGTAAGTCTGGCCGATGCAGATGTGGCTGAGATGGGTGCCCCTGAACAGTCCAATGCCAGGACAATCAATAAACTGCTGGTCAACTCGGTCATTGATACCTGCCAGCTGCAGATGGGAATGACAGAGTTAAAACCCGGAAGTGTATGGAACACCATGCCTCCCCACCTGCATGACCGGCGTATGGAGGCCTATTTTTATTTTGAAGTTCCAGATGGTCAGGCCATCTGTCATTTTATGGGCGACCCCAAAGAAACCAGACATATCTGGATGCAAAACGAGCAGGCAGTTATTTCACCTCCCTGGTCGATCCACAGTGCCGCCGGCACAAGCAACTATATCTTCATATGGGGCATGGCCGGTGAGAATCTTGATTACGGGGATATGGACCTGATCCAGCCCGATGAAATCCGATAAAAGCTATAAGATGTCACAACAACTATTTGATCTGAAAGGCAAAACTGCCCTTGTTACCGGTGGAACGCATGGTCTTGGGATGGCCATAGCTACGGGACTTGCCAATGCAGGAGCCACCATTGTTATCAATGATGTATTCGCAGATAAACTTGAGGCTGCCAAAAAAGCGTATGCAGAGAAGGGAATCCATATCCAGAGCTATGTGCTGGATGTCACCGATGAAGCTGCAGTTGAAAAGACTATTCCTTCCATAGAAAAGGAAGTTGGTCCCATCGATATCCTGGTCAACAATGCGGGGATTATAAAGCGGATCCCCATACTTGAGATGAAAGCAGAAGAGTTCAGACAGGTACTGGACGTGGACCTTACCGGACCTTTTATTATGGCCAAGGTAGTAGCACGGGGAATGATGGAAAGAGGCCAGGGCAAAATCATCAATATGTGTTCCATGATGAGCGAGCTGGGAAGGAATACCGTATCGGCCTATGCAGCTGCCAAAGGGGGACTGAAAATGCTCACCCGAAGCATGGCCACCGAATGGGCCAGGTTCAATATTCAAACCAATGGTATTGGTCCGGGTTACTTCGCCACTGCCCAGACAGCACCCATCCGTGTGGACGGACATCCGTTAAATGAATTTATCATAAACCGTACACCTGCCGGTCGCTGGGGTGATCCGGAGGATCTGGCTGGCACAGCTGTATTTCTTGCGTCAAAGGCCTCCGATTTTGTAAACGGACAGGTGGTCTATGTGGATGGAGGCATCCTTGCTACCATTGGAAAACCCTCCAATGAAGAATAAAAGATAGACAACATACAAATTTGAAATCATGCAAAGATCATTCATCATATGCCTGTTTGTGGGAATACTAACACTATCCTGCAGTTCAAATCCCAAAATTACACTGCGTATTTCCAATCCCATGGATCAGACCCGCAGTGATGCGATCGTTTTGCTGTCCAGAGGAGAGATCAGTAGTTGGACCAGCATTCCTGAATTGCAGCTACCTGTGCTGAAGGATGCTCGCGGCGAATTCATCCCCTGTCAGGCAGATGATCTGGATGGTGACGGAGACTGGGACGAATTGTTTGCCCTATGTGATCTGGAAGCAAAGGAAAGTAAAAACCTCGTACTGAGCTTTATCTCCCCGAAAAAGTATCCTGTTTTTCCTGCCAGGACTAACCTGCACCTGGGTGATGCCAAAGATAATTACCGTAAACTGGAGCGGGCCGACAGACTGGAAGGAGTCTCCTTTCATAATTATTCAGGCCGCACGGCTGCCGCCTTTCAAATGGAGGGACCCGCCTGGGAGAACGATCTGGTGGGTTTCAGGAACTACCTGGACCAGCGCAACGGACTGGATATTTTTGGAAAAACCACCACTAAAATGGTACTGGACAGTGTGGGCATAGAAGGTGGTCCCAGCTACCATGAACCGGGCTGGTGGGGATCTGATGTGCTTAAGGTGGGAACCAGCCTGGGTGCCGGTGCCATAGGCTATATGTACAGGGACTCTATTTATAGGGTGGGTGACAATGGATCGGGGACCTATGAGGTAATGTTCCGGGGATCGCAACGTAGCCGGTTCAATCTGAATTATACAAACTGGATGCTTGAGAATGAGGTACTTAATGTGCATCACCAGGTAGAAATTACAGCTGGACGCCATTACTACCATGGTCTGGTAACATACTGTGGGACGGAAGAGAGCCTCTCCCTGGTTGTGGGCATAGTGAACATGAAAAGCGATAAGCTTCATGTCATTAAGCTAAATGATCACTATACCGGACTCTATACCCTGGACCATCAGGCAGAAGATAGTACCATGCTGGCCATGGCCCTGGTGGTTCCCAGCAGCTGCCTGAAACTGGCAGGGGAGACCAGGGATATGGGTAAGGGTGTTATACAGACCTACTACGCACTATTGGATGCGTCTCCGGGCGATCCGGTTCCCTATCGCTTCTACTCCCTATGGGAGAAGGAAGATCAGAAGTGGAGCTCCCCGACGGAGATTGAAAATCTTCTGAAAACTGATGCTGAGCGATGGACCCAGTCTGTGGTTTATCCAGGTCAACACCACTAATTTTATTACATTGAATGAACTACGAGCACCATAAAAATTATTTCGGAATTAAAGCAATAATTCATATAGCATATGCAGATCAGATCGCTTCTCCTTACCACGCTTTTTATTCTCTTGCTTAGTGGCTGCGCACAAGAAAAGCAGGGTACAGTTCTGAAACTGGCCCATGGGCTTGATCCCTCCCACCCGGTTCACCAGGCCATGGTTTCCATGGCCGACCGCTGCAAAGAAATTTCAGACGGACAACTAAGCATTGATATCTATCCAAGCGGTCAGCTGGGTTCCGAGCAGCAATGTGTAGAACTACTTCAGATTGGAAGCCTGGCCATCACCAAGGTATCTGCTGCCGTTATGGAGAGTTTTACCGAAGAGTTCAAGGTACTTGGACTGCCCTATATATTCAGGTCCAGGGAGCACTCCTTCAAAGTACTCGACGGGGAAATTGGAGATGAACTGCTCCTGAGTACTGAACCCTTCTGGATCAGGGGACTCTGTTTCTATGATGCAGGAAGCCGGAGTTTCTATACCATCGACAAACCAATAAATCACCCGGACGATCTGAAGGGGATGAAAATCAGGGTCATGAAAAGTATCACAGCCATGGAGATGGTGAAGGCCCAGGGGGGTTCCCCCACCCCCATCTCCTGGGGAGAACTCTATACAGCTTTGCAAAGTGGTGTGGTGGACGGAGCAGAAAATAATCCCCCCAGCTTCTACACCAGTCACCACTACGAGGTCTGCAAATATTACAGCCTGAACGAACACACCATGGTTCCGGATGTGCTGATTATCAGTCAGAAAATATGGAGAAAGCTAAGCGAGCAGGAAAAACTCTGGTTGCAACAGGCAGCAGACGAATCGGTAGCAGTTGAGCGAAAGTTATGGGCTGAATCCGAAAAGGAATCCTTGAGGATCGTACAGGAAGCCGGGGTTAAAATCAATTATCCTGATAAGGAACCCTTTGCCAAAAAGGTCACAGAATTATTGGAGTCGTATCGTGAAAACGAAAAATTATTTGATCTGATTAACCGTATCAAAGCAGTAAATTAAGTATTATGAAATTCCAGAAGAACTTTAACAGGGTATTGGAGGTGTTCCTGGTAATCCTGATGTCAATCCTGGTCGTGGATGTACTATTGCAGGTATTCAGCCGTTACCTCCTGTCCTCCCCCAGTTCCTTCACAGATGAGCTGGCCGGTTTCCTGCTGATCTGGGTGGGCATACTTGGTTCCGCCTACGTGGCTGGCAGACATGAGCATCTGGCCATAGATATACTGATTCAGAGGTCATCTCCTGCCAGGCAGCGTAATTTACGTTTTGTCATACATGCAATTATCCTTTTGTTTGCCCTGGGTGTGATGGTGGTTGGCGGTGCAAGCCTGGTCTACAGCCGCTTTGTATTGGATGTGAAGTCGGCAGCCTTGCAACTACCGCTCGGTTTCGTATATAGTGTTCTACCCATCAGTGGAGCGATCATCGTCTACTATGAGGTCATCCATATGATTGATATAAAAAAATCCAAGTAATATGGAAGTCCTTATCCTCGTCCTTAGCTTTGTCATCCTCCTGGTCATAGGCGTCCCCATTGCCTTCAGTATCGGAATCTCAGGTATTCTGACCATGCTCATGTCCATTGACAGTCTGCCCGCGCTCACCACCTTTGCACAACGCATGGCCACCGGTCTGGATAGCTTTGCCCTGTTGGCCATACCCTTCTTTGTACTGGCCGGTGGTATTATGAACAGTGGCGGCATAGCCTTGCGACTGATCAACTTCGCCAGGGTACTTGTAGGCAAACTCCCGGCCGGTCTGGCCTTTGTCAATGTGATTGCCAATATGCTTTTTGGAGCCATCTCAGGTTCTGCTGCTGCAGCCACCTCGGCCATTGGCAGTATTATGGGCCCGGAGATGAAAAAGGAGGGCTATGATGAAAATTTCTCTGCTGCGGTCAATATCACTTCGGCCACCACCGGTCTGAGTATCCCCCCCAGTAATATCCTGATCATCTATTCGCTGGCCAGCGGAGGTGTATCCATTACAGCACTTTTCCTTGCAGGATACATTCCCGGAATTCTTACGGGAGTGGGCATTATGCTGATGGCCATGTCCATGATGATTTTTAAAAATAAGGGTCTCAGCGGATTGATGAAGACCCTGGGTACAATACTCCTGATCTCAATTATCCTGGTGGGTGCCGGCATTGGCCTAAAGGCATTGCATGACAATTCTTCCGCCTCCCTTTTCACTGGTGTTAAATACGGATTGCTTGCCCTCTTCCTGGCTTACTCGGTATATAAGTCGGCCACCAACTGGGTGTTCTTCAAGTTCGCCTTCAGGAAATTTATCGATGCCCTGCCCTCCCTGCTGATGCTGGTCATTGTGATCGGGGGGATTGTTGCTGGTTACTTTACCGCCACCGAGGCTTCGGCTGTGGCCGTATTGTATGCCCTCATCCTGGCACTGATCTATAAGGAGATTACCATAAAAGACCTTCCGGCAATTATCCTGAAATCTGTTCGGACCACTTGCATTGTACTGCTCCTGGTAGCCACCAGTATCGGGATGTCCTGGATCATGTCCTATGAAAACATTCCCCAGAATGTCAGCACCGGTCTGCTTAGCCTGAGCGATAATCCTGTGGTAATCCTTCTGGTTATCAATTTCATCCTGCTTTGTGTGGGCATCTTTATGGATATGACACCGGCGGTTCTGATATTTACCCCCATCTTCCTGCCCATTGTCTCGGCACAGCTAGGAATGGATCCCATCCACTTTGGAATTATCCTGGTGCTGAACTTAAGCGTGGGGCTCTGTACACCGCCTGTGGGCTCAGTGCTCTTTATTGGATGCAGTGTGGCCAACCTGAAGATCGAGCAGGTGATTAAACCCCTGCTACCCATGTTTATTGTGATGTTCGTAGTGCTTATGCTGGTTACCTACATCCCCTTTCTGAGTCTCTGGCTACCCAATCTGTTGATGAAATAAACTATAGTTAGCGTATTATTTACGTTAACTTTGCTTTTGATTGATTTCTTTTCTACTTTAGCCAGCATGAACGTGCCTGGTCGAAACATTAATCCTCATATTTCGGTGGACTGTGTGATCTTCGGATTCAGCACCAAAATGCTGAAGGTTCTTTTGATAGGGCGGGAATATACCAACCCTGAAGGCAAGCTCCAAAAAGACTACAAACTGCCGGGCGACTTTATTGCCAACAATGAGGACCTGGACCTTGCTGCTTCACGAACTCTGGAGGAACTCACCGGCTTGAAGGATATTTATCTCCAGCAGTTTGCATTTTTTGGTAAACCCGACCGAATCTCCAGGAAGGAGGATATTGAGTGGCTCAAAAACAACACCGGACATGATATACATCGTGTGGTAACAGCAGCTTACTACTCCCTGATCAGTGTTACAGTAAGCAGCAGTGAATCGGCCATCAAAAACAATGCTACATGGATCGATATTCAACATATACCCCATCTTGCTTTTGACCACAGTACCATTATATCCAAAGGACTTGCGCATCTTCAAGGTAAACTACGCAGCGAACCCATTGGCTTTGAACTTCTGCCGGAAAGGTTTACCATAAGGGAGTTGCAAACCCTATATGAGGTTATCCTGGGCTGCACCCTGGATAACCGGAACTTCAGAAAGAAGATCCTGAAATCTAAATACATGGTCCAGCTGGAAGAAAAGCAAAGTGGCGTGGCCCATAAACCCGCATACTACTATCGCTTCGACAAAAATATTTATGAGAAATATAAATCAGCCTCACTTGGCTTCAACTTCTAATATATTGATTATTAACTTACTAACATATAACTCACTAATTTTTTTCATATGTACTTACTTGGATACGACGTAGGAAGCTCCTCGGTAAAAGCAAGCGTGATCAATGCAGAATCGGGACGCTCGGTCGCCTCTGCCTTCTATCCCAAAAAGGAGATGAAGATAAATGCTCCCAAATCCGGATGGGCCGAACAGAATCCAGAGCAATGGTGGACCAACCTGATACTGGCTACCAATGATGTGATGGAAGAAGCTGAAATTGATCCTTCCTCAATCAAGTCCATTGGTATTGCTTACCAGATGCACGGACTGGTTCTGGTGGACAAAGATTATAACTTACTGCGCTCTTCCATCATCTGGTGCGATTCCCGGGCAGTCTCTCATGGCGATCATGCCATGAATAATATTGGCCAGGAGCGCTGCCTGTCTCACCTGCTGAACTCACCAGGAAATTTCACAGCCTCCAAACTGAGCTGGGTCATTATGAATGAACCGGAATTGTATGAAAAAGCATATAAGTTTATGCTGCCGGGCGATTATATTGCCATGAAGATGACCGGGGAGATCAACACAACCATTTCCGGTCTCTCTGAAGGGATCATGTGGGATTTCCAGGAGAACTCACTGGCTGACTTTCTGCTGGAGTATTACGGAATCCATCAACACCTTGTTCCCGAGGTGGTCCCCACTTTTTCGGAACAGGGACGTCTCACAGCTTCCGCTGCTGAGGAACTGGGACTGGTGCCGGGAATCCGGATCGCCTATCGCGCCGGCGATCAGGCCAACAATGCATTCTCCCTGAATGTACTGAACCCCGGAGAGATTGCTGCCACCGCAGGAACCTCAGGTGTTGTATACGGGGTAAGCGATAAGGTAAAGTACGATCCACTCAGCAGGGTCAACACCTTTGCCCATGTGAACCACAGCCCGGAGCTCAACAGGTTGGGGGTACTGCTATGCATCAATGGCACAGGGATCCAGTATTCCTGGCTGAAAGAACAACTTGCCCATAGTCAGATGAACTACCCTGCCCTCAATGACCTTGCAAAGGATGCACCCATTGGGTCGGAGGGACTGCTGATGTTGCCCTTCGGAAACGGTGCTGAACGGATGCTGGGGAACAAAGATGTGGGGGCCACAATCAAAAATATCAACTTCAATATTCACAACAGTGCCCATCTGGCACGTGCTGCCCAGGAAGGGGTTGCCTTTTCCTTCCACTATGGCATGGAGATCATGAAAGAGATCGGCATCAATCCATTGGTGATCAGGGCTGGCATGGCCAACATGTTCCTGAGTCCGGTATTCAGGAATACTCTGGCTGAGATTTCAGGATCCACCATCGAGTTATACGACACCGATGGTTCCATAGGTGCAGCCAACGGAGCCGGCATTGGATCGGGCACTTACGGATCCTTCGAAGAGGCTTTTGAGAACCTGAATATGCGCATGGTAGTGGAACCCACAAATAGCCATTCAGAACAGTATACCGAGGCATATGACAACTGGAAGAATACACTTATTAAGTGTATATTATCTTAGAATATAAACAGTTACACCAATTATAAAACATACTGAAATGGACTACTTACTGGGCAACAAAGAGTATTTCCCGGGCATCGGGAGAATCAGATTCGAAGGCAGAGAATCGGACAATCCACTGGCCTTTAAATTCTATGATGCAGATAAAATTGTGGCTGGAAAGAGCATGAAAGAACACATGCGCTTTGCCATTGCCTACTGGCACACTTTCTGTGGAACAGGAGAGGATCCTTTTGGACCTGGCACCCAGATCTTCCCATGGGCAAGCGGTAACAGCGACATTGAACGTGCTAGAAACAAGATGGATGCCGCTTTTGAATTCTTCACCAAGATCGGTGCTCCTTACTACTGTTTTCATGACATTGATGTGGTTTCGGAAGGTGCTTCGATCAATGAATACGAAACCAATATGCAGACCATGGTAGCATATGCCAAGAAGAAGCAGGCCGACTCCGGTGTTAAGCTGCTCTGGGGCACTGCCAATGTATTCTCCAATCCACGTTATATGAACGGAGCTGCCACTAATCCGGATTTCAATGTACTGCCCTGGGCAGCCACACAGGTAAAAAATGCTCTGGATGCCACCATCGCCCTTGGCGGGGAGAACTATGTCTTCTGGGGAGGTCGTGAAGGGTATATGTCACTGCTGAATACAGATATGAAACGCGAGCAGGAACATATTGCCCGTTTCTTCTCCATGGCCAGGGACTATGCCCGTAGCAAGGGTTTTACCGGTCCTTTCCTTATTGAGCCCAAACCCATGGAGCCCACCAAGCACCAGTATGACTTTGATACTGCCACGGTCATTGGCTTCCTAAACAAATATGGGCTGGCCGATGATTTTAAGATGAACATCGAGGTAAACCACGCCACCCTGGCAGGTCACACTTTCCAGCACGAGCTTCAGGTAGCCGTGGACAATGGTATGTTCGGATCCATCGATGCCAACCGGGGCGACTACCAGAATGGCTGGGATACCGACCAGTTCCCCATCAATTTGTATGAGCTGATTGAGTCCATGTTCCCCATCATTGAAAATGGCGGCTTTACCACCGGAGGTATCAACTTCGATGCCAAGACCCGAAGAAATTCCACCGACATGGCTGATATCTTCTACGCGCACATCGCCGGTATGGACACCTTCGCCAGGGCTTTCGAAATCACCCTGGAATTACTTGAGAAAAGTGCCTATAAAAAGATGAGGGCAGATCGCTACTCCTCCTTTGACAGCGGCAATGGAGCAAAATTTGAGAAGGGTGAACTAAAACTGGAAGAGTTGAGCACACTGGCCAAAGCCAAGGGAGAACCCAGGCAGATTTCGGGTCAGCAGGAACTTTACGAATCTCTTATTAATCAGTATATCAAATAGAAAGCATGAGCTCTCCCACAAAGACCCACTCCATCTCCCCGGTAATTTTTGCTTTAACCCTGGTTGCCGCGCTGGGCGGACTTCTGTTTGGATATGATACTGCTGTAATCAACGGTGCCACCAATGCCCTCAGGCAGTTTTTCATCACACCGCTTGAGAGTGATCCGGTCCTGGCCACAGCTACAATTATCCAATTCAAAGGGATTGTTAGCATTTGCCTGGTAATCGTGGTTGCCTTGATTACAAGCTTCATCGTTAAACTTTTTGGTAAGAAAAAAGGCCTGTTCATAAGCGGAATTTTGTGGCTGGTGGGCATTGTTGTTTTCTATTTCTTCTTTTTAAGAGGCGAAAATGTACTCACCGAGGGACTGGGTAACTCCATCAAAGGATTCACCATCTCCAGTGCCCTGGTGGGCTGCATTATCGGCGGATCCCTTGGAGGATATATCAGTCAGGGTATTGGCAGGAAAAAGGGACTCATTCTGGCCGCCATCCTCTTTCTGATCTCAGCACTGGGATCGGCCATGCCCGAAAAGCTCAACTTCATGGGATTGGCCACCATCAGCTCCTTTATCTTCTACCGGGTGCTTGGTGGAATCGGCGTGGGACTGGCTTCCATGCTTTCGCCCATGTACATTGCTGAGATTGCCCCTGCCAATGTTAGAGGTAAGCTGGTTTCATGGAACCAGTTCGCTATTATTTTCGGTATGCTTGTAGTCTATTTTGTGAATTATGCTATTGCCAGGGGACAAGCTGCTGATTGGATCAATGCCACAGGCTGGCGCTGGATGTTTGGCTCTGAAACCATTCCTGCCACCCTCTTCCTGATCCTCCTCTTCTTTGTTCCCGAATCACCCCGCTTCCTCGTAATAAAAAAGCAGGAAAATGAAGCCCTGGCCCTTTTAAAAAGGATCAACCCGGGCACTGCCGAACAAGTATTTGCGGAAGTGAAACTTTCATTGAAAGAAAAGCGGGCCCCCTGGTTATCATTCGGCGGACTTATTATCGGAATTGGAATCCTGCTTTCAGTCTTCCAGCAATTTGTGGGTATTAATGTGGTTCTCTATTATGCAGGGGATATATTCAGAAGCATGGGATCGGGAAATGACTCATCGCTATTGCAAACCATCATCGTTGGAATTGTTAACCTAAGCTTTACTGTGGTTGCCATCCTGACAGTGGACAAATTTGGACGGAAGCCTCTGATGATAATCGGAGCTATTGCCATGGGAGTAAGTATGCTTGCCCTGGGACTCTCCTTCTACCTGGATAAATTGGGAATCCTTTCGCTGATCTTCATGCTTACCTACACCGCTGCCTTTGCCATGAGCTGGGGACCTGTCACCTGGGTACTGCTATCTGAGATCTTCCCCAACAGTATCAAGGGAGCCATGTCCATTGCCGTAGCCTCCCAGTGGCTTGCAAACCTGCTTATTTCATGGACCTTCCCTATGATGAACGAAAGCACGCTGCTGACCAGAATCTTCAATCACGGCTTCTCCTACTGGATTTACGGACTCATGGGATTCCTGGCCGCCTGGTTCATCATAAAGCTGGTTCCTGAAACCAAGGGCAAGACCCTGGAAGAGATTGAGGGAATCTGGAAAAAGAGATAGTGCCTTGGAATAAGTACCTGGTGCCTGGTGCCTGGTGCCAGGAAATTATTAAGTTAGGGGTATGAAAAAACTTAAGCTATCCATAAAGATGTGCCTGGTGGCACTTACAGGAATGACACTGTTGAGCTGTACTGGAAACAAAGAACTTGCAGAAACCATTAAATTCTATGTGGGATCTTCCAATGGAAGCCTCTCCCACTCCATCTACCTCTGCGAACTGAATCCGGCTAATGGGGCCTTTGCGGTGCTTGACTCCTTTGCCGGCGCCAAGGGGGGCTCCTACCTGGATTTTTCACCCGAAGGTAACTATCTCTTTTCCATCAACCAGGCGCCCCTGGACCAGGAAGGAAAACACGCCAGCGTGACATCCTTTTCCATTGATCCCAGAAGCCTGGCCCTGAGAACAATCAACAGCCAGTCCAGCGAAGGTGAGGATATTTGTCATATCAACTGCAGCAAAAAGGGCGATTACATCTTTGCAGCCAACTATGGAAGCGGACATGCCACTGCTCTTCCTGTTCGAGCTGACGGGACGATCGCGACCGCCAGTTCTGTGGTGGTGGGAAGCGGCAATGGCCCGGTCGAAAACCGCCAACAGGGTCCACATGCCCACCAGGTAATGCTCGACCCCGGACAAAATTTCCTACTGGTCCCCGACCTTGGATGCGACAGGGTGATGATCTACGCCTTTGATTCAGAAAAAGGGGAGCTTTCTACCAACCCGGCCCAGCCTTTCTTCCCCTTATTAGCAGGTGCAGGACCGCGCCACCTGGCCTTTCATCCCGATGGAAATTCGCTCTATATTGTGAATGAACTGAACTCTACCATCACCGCCTGCAGATATAATGGTTCTGATGGCACAATCAGGGAAGTGAACACACTGAGCACCGTTGAGGAGGGGCACGAAGGGATGAGATACCCGGCAGCAGTCAGGGTTCATCCCAATGGCAGATATGTATACGCCTCCACCCGGGGCGAAAATTCTTGCATCACCACCTTTGAGATTGAAGCCGACAAATCGCTCACACTCATCCAGGTGATGGAGCAGGTACCCAATTGGCCCAGGGATTTCAATGTGGACCCTTCAGGGAAGTTGATGCTTGTAGCAGGGGAACGTTCAGATGAGATCAGACTATACAAAATCGATCCGGAAACTGGTCTTCTTTCAGAGACTGAAAGCCTTGTAAAAGTTCCTGCCCCAGCCTCTGTTCTGTTTGTCCAATAAGAATCAGAATAGTTTGACAATCCCGTATATACCGACCATAAAAATGGCCAAGCAGCTGATTATCAGAAAGAATTTGTAGATTCTTCCTGGAGGAAGCACTTTTTCACCAGGACCGAAGCGGAACCTGATTCCTGCAAACACTACGATAAAGAGCATTACAAAGGTGGCAATCCCCCCGATGGTCACCATCAATACCGGTAGTTTGATCACCAGGAAGGCAATGGTCCAGAGCGCCGGAAAGATGATGGCCAGCAAGCGGATGGTCCGTAACCTGGTTCGCATATTGCTGAAATCGATCCATCCCATCACACCGAAGAGATCCGAGAAGACCCGGGTTCGAATGGCCAGTGCGGCAAAGAGCGTGGAAAAGAGTACCATGAAGGAACCCAACAAAAAGATATTCTTGGCGGTGGGCCCCACAGAATCTGTATAGATGCGCGAAATTGTTTCAATCATTTGGTACCCTTCGGGTATCTCTCCACGCTGGTAAAGGATAGAGGCCCCCAGCAGGAAGAAAGCAGCTGTCACAACAGTGTAGACTATCATGGAGAGAAAGGCATCCATATACATTACCCGAATCCAGCCCTTTGCCCGCTGTTTCCATATGGCTGAATCCTCCCGTTCTCCGGCATATCGGGCATAACCCTTTTCAATGCACCAGTAGTTATAGGAGAGAATCTCATCCCCTCCTACCCCCGTAAGGCCGAAAGCAGCAAAAGCAAAACCAACAGTAGCCCTGGGCAGCTTGAAGGAAAGTCCCCCGGCAATATCCGGCCAGCTCACTGCAAATTCCGTATTCTGAACCATGAAAAGGGCCAGCAGGGTAAACACAGTAAAGAGTCCCATAAAAACCATGGAAATCTTCTCTATCACCTCGTAGAAACCAAAGAGCATCACCGAAATCACCACAAAGGCCACCAGGATGGTCCATACAGCGATGGAGAGTGCCGGAATGGCAATATTAAGGATGATGGCGACGCCTCCAATGATTCCTCCCAGTTGAAGGGGCTTAAATACCCAGAGGATCAGCCAGAGGGTAACAAATCCAGCCTTGGCTCCAAGAGATGTGGTGGCGATCAGTTCGCCTGAACCCACCACCGAAGCAGAGAGGATAAATCCTGGTCCAAGGTACTTAAGTTTTTGTCTGAAGCCATCCGGCGCCGGGGTGATGGATTGTTCATTAAATAGATAGGGATCCTTCGGAGATTTCTTTTGCATAGAGTAAGCTAAGGAAACTAATTATCTTTTCACCCGGGCATTTCCCTGCCAGATGCTCCATACCTGCTCCTCATCGGCAGGCTGCGCATAGTCGGTCTGCAGGGTAGCCACCAGGGCACCGCTGGCCCATCCAAACTGGATCCACTTTTCGGGCTCCCATCCGCGCAGAATGGCGTAGAGCATCCCACCTACAAAACCATCGCCTCCGCCAATGCGGTCATACACATAAATATCACGTGGTTCCACCACATGCCAGTTCCCATTCTCAAAAATAATACCGCCCCACATATGCATGTTTGTGCTGATCACCTGGCGCAGGGTGGTGGCGTAGACAGATACATCCGGAAAAGCGTCTCTCACGCGATTGATCATGCCCTTGAAACCATCAATCTTGTCTCCAATATCCTTACCTCCTGCTTCAGGTCCCTCAATGCCCAGGCAGAGCTGGAAGTCCTCTTCGTTGCCAATAAGGATATCTGAGATGGATGCAATTTCAGCAAAAATCTCATGTAGCTCCTTCTCCCTTCCCAGCCAAAAAGAGGCCCGGTGGTTCAGATCAAAGGAGATGCGGGTACCATGCTTTTTGGCCACCCGTGCAAGCTCAAGGCAGAACTGACTGGTCTCAGGCGAGAGCGCTGCAATCAATCCCGAAAGGTGCACGACCTGGGCTCCCTCTTCGCCAAAGATACGATCCAGGTCAAAGTCTTTTACATTCAGGGTTCGTCCCACTTCACCTGCCCGGTCATTCTGCACCCTGGGTCCACGCGATCCATAACCCGAATCGGCAATATTGATCTGGTGGCGGTAGCCCCAGGGATTGTCCTGTTCCACCTCCGGACCCTCATAGTCCATGTGCCGACTGGCCAGGTTGTCCTTTATCTTCCTGGCAATGGGGCTCCCCTTTACAAACGTGGACAGAATCTTTACCGGTAAACCCAGGTAAGATGAGGTGGCCCCCACATTGGACTCAGCGCTGGTGGCATCCATCCTGAACAGTTCGCTGCAATGAACCGGCTGACCATTTATGGGGGTAATCCGGATTCCCATACTGGTGGGAATAATCATGGCATACTTTGTATCTTTTCTTAGTTCCATAATTCCATTTCTGATAAATATTGCGTAATCGATTGCACAACTACAAATATAACTCTTTTTAATAAATGTTATGTCTGTCACCTATAGCTTAAAGCCATCCAGACACAGAGTATCACCCATCTCCACCTGGAGTTTCTCCAGTTTCTGAAACATGCTGCCAAGGCGATCCTGCTGTCTTGATGCTATTGCCAGATTATGCATTTCCAGGGGATCATTGACCAGGTCAAACAATTTTACTACCCCAGCTTTCGGATAAACAATCAATTTGTACTCGTCTACCCGGATCATTCTCTGGAGATCCATATAAGCTCCATATACCTCCGGGTAATTTGAAGCAGAGCTTTCCCCTTCAATAAAAGGTTTAAGGCTTTTGAATTCCACCCATTCCGGCACTTCGCCTCCGGCATACTCTATGGTAGTGGGCATGATGTCCTGCAGGTAGACTTCCATATTCTTTCGCTCTCCTGCATAGACTCCCGGGCCTGCCACCAACAAAGGTGGGCGCATGCTGTGCTCATACATATTCTGTTTCCCCATCAATCCGTGCTGTCCCACTGATAGTCCATGATCGGCAGTAAAAAAAATATAGGTATTATCGGCCTGCCCGGTCTCTTCGAGATGCGCAAGGATCCTTCCAATCTGTGCATCCAGATGGGAGATAATGGCGTAGTATTCCTGTCTGTGCACCTTCACAGAATATTCGGTCCTGGGAAAGGGTGCAAGCTTCTCATCTCTCAATGTGGCAGGACATCCTATCTCATCCTTAAGTGGATATTCCGGGAGGAAATTCTCAGGAAGTGAGATATTATCCAGGGGATACAAATCCACATACTCCTTTGGTGATTGCCTGGGATCGTGGGGCGCATTAAAAGCCACATACATAAAGAAGGGCTTTTCTGAAACTGAAGCGTCATCCAGAAATCCCATGCATTCATTGGCCACCACTTCGCTCCAGTGGGTTCCACCCTCCCAGAACCCTCCGAAAGCGGTGTCCCATGGGGTCCACTCCCAGTCATTCTCGTCCAGCGGCCGGTCGTGCCAATTCATCCAGAGTAGGTGTTATCACCTCCTGATTTCCCAGTTCGTGAATGGTATTGTAACACTGGTCATCGGCAAAAATAAACAGGATATTGGGTGGATCCTGCTCACTCTTACATGAAAAGAGCAGGGCAATTAGAAGCAGTACAGCGGTAATTTTGTGCATGATCTTTCTATATTTTCCTGGTTTCTTAGCTTACCTGGTTTCAATTTCAAATACAACAGCCATATCCTCGGGAACTTCATCTGAAATAAGAAGGGAGAAGCCTGTATCTGACTGATTCCATTGAATGTTCTTGTCACATCCCATCAATTCCACGGAGCTTACCTCCAGGGATTCGGGCAGACTATCCACCGCAAAGGCAGTGAGTTCGATATTCTTACCTGCCCCCGGCCATCCCAGCAAAGTGGCGTAAATTGTTTTGGATGCTGTGGTGTATCGAACATCCTTCCATGAGTATTTGATTTCCAGGAATTCCTGGTGATTCCTGAAATGTCCTTCAGGCTCTTTGGTGGGACCCTCTCCAAAGGTATACCAGGGACGGGTGTCATAGATGGCCTCACCGTATTTCTCTAACCAGATCCCCATATCCAGCAATACCTGCTGCTGATTCCCGGGGATTGTTCCATCTGCCATCGGAGATATATTCAGCAGAAGCACACCATTTTTACTGCAGATATCAATCAGTACATGTAATACATCAGTGGCTGTCTTGATTTCCAGATTATCGGTATAGCACCAGCTTCCATTGCTGATAGTCTCATCGGTCATCCAAGGCTCTTCCCCGATCCGGTTCTTCCTTGACTTTTCCAGGTCATCCACGGTACAATTAATGGGCAGATCCTCATGTTTTCTTACAATAACGACCTCCTTATCCCATTTTTCAGCCTCATTCAGATAATTGGCAGAAAACTTTTGCCGGTAGGCCTCCGGAATCTGGTCCAATACATAATCAAACCATATGATATCAGGAGAATACGGGTCAATAACCTCCTTCAGTTTAGCAAACCAGACCTCCTCCAGCCACACATCGGCGGGCATGTTGCCATATAGCTTCTGGAGCTTTGGATCATCAGAAGAGGTGGGCATTTCCCTGTAGAGGTTTCCCAGGTAACTGGTCCCGTAAACCACCTCCGGCACCAGCAGTCCGGTGCGTCCCAAGGGCTTTTTAGAAGTGAGTTTCATCTGGTATTCAGTAAATTATTTTTAGTGCGCAAAAGTCCTTGTTCTGTACCCGTAAGCGGCAATCACCACAAAACAGATCAGAGGAATGATAAATGAGAAGTTCTCAGCCGGAATGGAGAGAACCGTTCCTTTTTCTATGATTACGGCCTGCAGAGGGGGCATCACCGATCCGCCCAGAATGGCCATAATCAATCCGGCGGCACCAAATTTCGCGTCTTCACCCAGCCCTTTAAGTGCTATTCCATAAATGGTTGGGAACATCAAAGACATGAATGCGGAAGTAGCTACTAGGTAGTACATGCCCATGATTCCCTGTGAAAGTATCACACCTGCTACGCTGACAAAACCTCCAATAGCAAAAAACATCAGGAGCTTTCCAGGCTTTACATAGCGCATCAGGAAGGTGGCAATAAATCTACTGACAATGAAGATGGCCATGGCCACTTTATTGTAATTCTGAGACAGTATTTCGGCATCCTGCTCTCCCATTCCCTGACTCATAAAGAAGCGGGTACCGTAATGAATAATAAAGGTCCAGCACATGATCTGAGCACCCACATAGAAAAACTGGGCCACCACACCTTCCCTGTAGCGGGGGATCTCAAAAATCCGTTTCAGGGTTGGAAGTAAATCTATCTTGTGATTCTGATCCGCATTCTTCGGCATTCGCACCGCGGCCACAATCGCAAACATCACCAGGATAACGATTCCAATGATTACGTAGGGCGACGCAAGAATGTCCAGATCACTCATCTTCATGGCCTCAAACTCTTCCGGTGACAGTAAAGAACGCGTGGCTGTATCAGCTTCATTGATTCTAGCCTGGATGAAAGTGCTGGCAATATACATCCCTGTGATGGATCCGATGGGATTGAAAGATTGAGCCAGGTTAAGCCGCTGGGTGGAAGTCTCCTCCGAACCCATGGACAAAATATAGGGATTGGCACTGGTTTCAAGGAAAGACAGGCCGCAGGTGAGGATGAAATAGGCGATTAAAATGGGGCATAGTATCCCATGGCACTGGCAGGGATGAAGAGAAGGGCACCCGTGGCATAAAGCCCAAGTCCCACCAGGATCCCGGACTTGTAAGTGAACTTACGAATAAACATAGCTGCAGGGAAAGCCATGGCAAAGTAGCCCCCGTAAAAGGCCACCTGCACCAATGAACCCTGGGTGGTGCTCATCAGGAATATTTTTGAAAAGGCCTTGACCATGGGATTGGTAATGTCATTGGCCAATCCCCAGAAAGCAAAGCATGAGGTGATCAGTATAAAAGGAACCAGATATTGCTTCTCCAGTATCTTGAACTTTCTCTTCTCCATTAGTTCTCTATTTTAGTTTGTAACAATCAATGGCATTCTGATATAATATTTTTTCTCGCTCTGACTTCTCCAGAGGCTCAATAAATTTCGTGACAATCTCAATCACATCGTCATATTCACCTGCCAGCCTGCAGACAGGCCAATCGCTCCCCACCATAATCCGCTCAGGTCCGAATGCCCTTAGTACTACTTGCATATAGGGCACAAAATCCTCCTGCTTCCAGTTGTGCAATCCCCTTTTTAAATTCGGGTTGCAACATAAAATTATCATCCGCCTCATCATGAATCACATGCCTTACCCCCACCAGTTTTGGATGAACAGCAAATTCTTTCAACTCTTGTCCCAGCTTCGGGGAGCAAAGATCAACCCAGCCAACCACACCTTTGATAAAAGGGTTCGCTACTGCCTGTCCCAACAACCAGCGCGTCTCCTCTATACTCTGATTTGTCTGAACCACCACAGTTCCTTTGACCCTGGCCTTCTGAAGTTCAGGTTCCAGATTGGCCGGAAGGTAATCCCGCTTCAGTACAGACATGGTGTGGTCCATCCATCCATACTCTTCTGGCTTGTACTTCCAGAGGTGGTGATGTGCATCGATCATCATTACAATCTGTCCAGCTTGTAGATTCGCTCCATCAACTGCCACTTCTCATCGGCTCTGGCTTCAGAAGAGGTCTTCTGAAAGCGGGAGACAAAGGCCTCCCACTCCGATTGGCGGGGCTTCCCTGCCAGTTCTTTCATGTCACGATCGTGATCAAATTCCGGGATGGTATCCATAATCATGAACAGATGATTTCCCAGAATGTAAATCTCCATATCGATAATACCAACTTCGATCATCCCCCGGGTAATCTCCGGCCAGGAATTTCCTTGTGCATGCACTTTCTTATACTCCTTAATCAGTTGTGGATCATCCTCCAGGTTCAGTGTCTTGCAATAGCGCTTGTAGCAAGTGTAGTCTCTTTTTGAAATAACGGTCATTTGAAATATATATTTATATCGACAAATCAGGCATTTGAAGATAATCAAAAAAAGGAGGCTGAGTAAATTGTTTCAGTATTGAAAAAGCCACGGAACAGATATATCAATAAGGCCATTGATTTCTATAATAAGCTTCAAAAAGAGCCACAACAAGTTAAAGGGAGATTCCATAAATATTCTTCGGGATTTTGAGGAGATCGATTATGGAGCTTAAACAATTTGATATCTGGCTGGCAGATCTGAAGCAGGACTGTGATATACAAGTTGATCAATTTAGGGCAATTGACAACAAACGCCTGATAAAAAAGATCGGTGAGCTACCCTATGCATCTATAAAGACCACCATGAGAACCTGAAAATCATATTGGACCTGGATAATTAGTCAATGGCCTCCATTCGGAAACGCTCCAGTTCAGCCGTTGTATGGGCCTTCTCCATGATCAGCTCCAAATTACGGATGATATCAGGATGATCGGCCGCCACATTATTTTGCTCGGCCAGGTCCTCTTCCAGGTTATAAAGTTCCAGTTCAAGGTTTCCATTTTTAATATCCTTGCGGATCGCCTTCCACTGGTCCATCCGCACCGCTTGCTGTCCCCCGCTTGATGGAAACTCCCAATAGAGATTGGGATGTTTCTCCTGATCGGGTTCGCCCATCAGCTCGGACAAATATGAGATCCCATCTACATCTTCAGGAAGATCCGCACCAGCCACTTCACAAAGGGTGGGTAGCAGGTCCCAGAAAGCTGAGATATGATCCGACTCTGACCCGGGTGCAATTTTTCCCGGCCAACTGGCAATCATAGGAACACGGATTCCACCTTCATGAAGAAAAGCCTTGGCCCATCCCCGCTCCGATTTGAAAGGTCCGCCCGAATCAAACCAGGGTGAATCTGTACCTCCATTGAAAGTAGGACCGTTATCGGAAGAGAAGATAATCAGGGTGTTTTCATAAAGGCCCTGCTCTTTGAGTGTTCGAACCAGTTCACCAACCCGCTCATCCAGGTAGGAGACCATGGCCGCATAAGTGGCATGCGGGTAACGACTCGGGAAGTAGCCCCTGTCACCCGTGTAAGGCTCTTCATCTCCATACTTTTCCACATAATAATCTACCCAGCGTTGGGGTGCCTGGAGCGCCACATGGGGAATGGGCGAGGCCCAGTAGAAGAAGAAAGGATCCCCGTCTCCCTCTTTAATGAATTGCATCATCTCACTGAACATCACATCCGGTGCATAAGTGGAGAGCTTATAAGGTTTGTAACTGTCCGGGTTATAAGGATCTGCACCCTCCGCAAGTTTTGTATGGGGAGGCACCGTATCATTTCCAAGATACAGGCGATTTTCATTGAGATAAAGGTGTACAGGATAATAGGTGTGGGCCTGGCGCTGACAATTATATCCGCAGAAAAAATCGAATCCCTGGCTGTTGGGAATTCCCTCCGTATGGGGGGCTCCCAGTCCCCATTTCCCGGTCATTCCGGTCCTGTATCCGGCCGATTGCATAAGGGTACCCAAGGTGACTGTTCCGGCTTTCAGGGGACGTTGACCTTCAAGGGTGGAGTCGGCGATCATGGCACGGTAATCCCATACCTCACCCCGATCTCCCCACTCGTCATTGCCCCTGATATAGGCATGACCACTGTGTTTCCCTGTGAGCAACACACAACGAGAGGGCGCACACACAGGCGATCCGGAATAGTGCTGACTAAACTTCATTCCCGAAGAGGCCAGTGCATCAATATTGGGTGTTTCGATCAGCTCCTGCCCGTAACACCCCAGATCCCCATAGCCCAGATCATCGGCCAGGATAAAAATAATGTTGGGTTTGGGATTAATCTGCTCCCTATTTATCCTGCATCCTGAAATGAAAAGCAGGCTTAAGGCATAATAAATTATAATCCGGTGCATCATCTTGTTTCGTTTTCTTCTACAATTAACACATCCCAAGGGGCCACACTTAATAAAGCTCCCTTTTCAATGGAATCTTCAGTAACCAACTCTTCTCCTGCGCTGTGGGGATATACAAATTCAATGGGTGCGGAAGAGTAATTATAATAAAAATGCACCGCATTATTCTCCTCATTGATGCCGGATTTTGCGATCAGGGGCCAGGCAAACTGATGGTCAGGATTTTCAATACCCGCCCGAATGATGGCTTCCTGAATGATCTTCGTCTGAATTTGATCCGAAAAGATGGAGCCCTCGTACAAGATGGAATAAGTGGGAGTCCCCAGAATCACCTGTATACCCGCTTCATGAAATTTATCAATGATGCGGTCCATCCAGGCAAATTCAAACTCCCCCTCCCTGGGTTCAAAAAGGCTCCAGGAGGATTCCCCCACCCTGACCACGGAGATTCCTGCTTCCTTCATCATCCGCACATCCTCATCGAGTCGCTCATAGGGCATATACTCATGGTAGTATGCCGCACCGTACAGGATATTTTCCTGGTGAATGGATTGGGCATTTAAGAAAAACGGAAGTGCTGCAAAAAATAAAAATGCATTGCGGATCTTTTTCATGGTGACTGAATTAAATATATTGATTTTATGGCTTAATCTGGCGAAACCAAAGATTCATCTTGCCCACTTCCCGGTTAGCCCAGGCATAGTAAGGGATCAGCTTGAGCTCCTCTCCCTTCAGCATATTGACCCCTCCCAGAAGATCGGGACTGTAGCAGACTTCAAACTTTGAATCAGCACTGAGCTCTACCTCCAGCACATCAATCTCATTATCAATCTCTTCCCCGCAATATACCAGAGGGCCGTACTGTACTGCCACCAATCCTGTTTTAGCACTCACATTCTGGTTGGCTACCAGCAAGCGGTCTTCCATGGGCAATTCCAGGGTGATATGATCACCCCGGTTCCAGTGGCCTTCTATGACCGCATAGCCCTTTTCCATTTTGATCTCCACCTCCTTGTTATTTACTTTTAAAACAGGCCGGGCTTCCTGATCATTGACAAAACGAAACAGATCTGAGGGAACAGGTGTGTTCAGCGCCCATCCCGGAATCCGGATATGCAGGGCAGCCTTCACCGCCTTTGGGTTATTAATAATCAGTTCGATCGTTCCCTTCCAGGGATAGCTGGTGTGCTGCGAAATAAGCAGCTCGCTCTTTTCAGTCTGAAGTGAGGCTTCACTATTCATAAAGAGGTTTACATAGGCATCCTCTCCCCGGATAGCATAGGCATAGCCCGCCACCGATGGAATAAAGCGAGAGAGATTAGATGGACAACAGGAGCAGCTAAACCAGGGAGAGCGGCCATTAACTCCCTGGTTAAAGGCTGTCTCTCCGTCATGCTGCAGTGTATTGGGATAAAAAAAGAGAGTGCCATCCAGGGACAATCCCGAAATTACCCCGTTATAGAGTGTGCGTTCAAGTACATCCATGTACTTTGAATCGCCATGAAGCAGGAACATCCGGTGGTTCCAGTACACATTGGCAATAGCCGCACAGGTCTCGTTGTATGGATGATTGGGAAGATCGTAGTTTTCCCCGTAGGCTTCGCCATGGGGACTGGCTCCCACCCCCCCCGTTATGGAGAGCTTTTTTTCCACCACATTATCCCAGATATGCCCGATGGCTTCCAGATAGGCTGAATCGCCGGTGAGAGCAGCCACATCGGCCATTGCAGAGTACATATAATTGGCCCTCACTGCATGGCCTACTGCCTCGGTCTGTTCCGTGACAGGAAGGTGAGCCTGACTGTACTCCGTGTCCAGAACATCGGCCCGGATATCCAGCAGGTGTTTGGCCAGGTTCAAATAACGTTCATCCCCCGTAACCCGATACAGCTTAACCAGTCCGATTTCAATCTCCTGATGACCGGGAACATAGTCATTTCCCTGCGTAATACAGACCTCATAAATCAGATCGGCATTTTTAAGCGCCACATCCAGAAAAGATCGGCTTCCAGTGGCCTGGTAATGGGCAACGGCCGCCTCATACATATGTCCCGCGTTATAAAACTCATGACTGCTGTTCTGAGTCTCGATCCATTGCCCCTGGTCGCTGTAGGTACAGCAGCTAAAATCAATATAGTCATTGGCTTTCAATGTCCAGGCGGTATAGAGGTAGCCATCCTCCTCCTGGGCCTCCGAAACATAATAGACCAGGGAGTCCAGGTAGGTGCGTAGGACCGGGTCATCTCTGATCATCAGGGCATAGGCCGCACCCTCCATGATCTTATAGAGGTCTGAATCATTAAAGCCGAAGTTGCCCTGGAACTTCCCTTCCTTAATGCTCCCGGCAAAAATGAAGTTATCGATCCGCCCGGTCTCCTCACACCTCTGAAAGGCAAAAGGAATGGTGGCATCATGGACCGTCTCCACCCAGTCCCGCCAGAATCCATCCTGCAGCTTCACCTGTGTAAAATCGACCGGGGCAATGGGATAATCGTGATTGGTTTCATCGGGAGCTGAATCACAACTGCTCAAAATGATTGTAAGAAACAAGAACCGAAGGAGAGAAGTTGATTTGCTTTTCATGGGTTTTGGCTACATTTAATTCTTGAATTCGGAGATAATTTACCAATAATATCAATCAATCATAAAATATGAAAAAGATCCGTCTCTTTATCACCCTTATTTTGGTCCTGATCTACACTGCGCAGACTGCAAATGCAAATATCTCCGGGGAGAAACCCAGGGTTATTGTGCTGACTGACATCGAGAATGAACCAGACGATGCGGAGTCTCTGGTGCGCTTCCTCACCTACACCAACATGTTTGAGGTGGAGGGGATCATTGCGACCACTTCAGTATGGCTAAAAGACAAAACTGCCGAATGGCGGATCCATGAGATCCTGGAGGCCTACGGGCAAGTACAAGCCAATCTGCTAAAACATGAATCCGGGTATCCCTCCTATCAAGAATTGAAAGCCCTGACCAAGGTGGGTATTCCCAAATACGGGATGAAGGGTGTGGGTGAAGGGCAGGATTCAGAAGGATCAGACTGGATCATCACAGCACTGAAAAAAGATGATCCGCGTCCCCTCTGGGTATTGGCCTGGGGCGGACCCAACTGCCTGGCACAGGCTCTCTGGAAGCTGGAGCAAAGTGAAACACCAGAGAATCTCGCTAAGTATGTGAAAAAACTCAGGGTCTACACCATCTCGGACCAGGATGACTCGGGACCCTGGATGCGCAGGAAGTATCCGAACCTGTTCTATATCTGTACCCCGGGCTATGCCCACGGAGGCCGGGAGGGTTACCATTTTGCCACCTGGAGCGGCATCTCTGGAGACACTTTTCACGGTCGTTTTCCGGGAGGAAACCTGGAGGTGATCAGTAAAGAGTGGATCCGGGAAAACATCCAGGAGAGGCACGGTCCCCTGGGCGAAGAATATCCCGATGTGGCCTACCTGATGGAGGGCGATACCCCATCGTTCCTTTACCTGATCAACAACGGACTTGGATGCAGCGAACACCCCAATTATGGAAGCTGGGGCGGACGCTACGAGTATTACACCCCAAAAACCCAGTTGTATTTCTTTGAACAGGAGACCCGGCCCCTGTGGACCAATGCGGCAGATGAGGTGTTTTCTGACGTCGATCAACAGATGCATACCGGGAACCATGCCACCGTCTGGCGCTGGCGGGAAGCTTTTCAAAATGATTTTGCCGCACGAATGGACTGGTGCCAGAAATCTTACGAGGAGGCCAATCACCCACCTGTACCTGCTCTCGCACACGACCAGGTCCTAGAAGCCTCCGAAGGTGAAAAAGTAAAACTGAAGGCTGAAGGTTGCAATGATCCCGATAACGATAAACTCTCCTATCGATGGATCTACTATCGCGAAGCCGGTAATTCTGTTTACTGGTTGAAGTTGGAAAATGAAAACAGCGCCGTAGCCACATTTACGGCACCTACCATGGGCTTTCCCCAAGAGATGCATTTTATCCTTGAAGTAAGCGATGACGGCCAGCCAGCCCTCACACGGTACCGGCGAGTGATTGTAAAAGTAAAACCCAAAGTGTAATAAACCTGAAGTTATAGAGTGAATGAAAAGCGCTGTTGCCTAAATCGTAAACACCCCTTCTATCTCAACCAGCAGGTCTTCGCGACAGACATCCGATTCCAGGAAGAGAGAGGACTTGCAGTTGAGCTCTGCATCGCAGACCTTCTGAACAGCTGGGATATCCTCTTTGTGCTTCACATAGACTCTCAGATGTGAGAAACGGATTTTTTCCACATCGAAATTGAGCCCCAGTTGCTCCTGGTTCTTCTTTGAAAAAAGTCTCTTAATATTATCTATGGTCGTAAGTGTCTGCTTCTCCACATCCCCCACATGAACGGTCTTCTCCCCCAGGATGGAAGCGGTACCGGATACATAGATATAGTTCCCTCCCCCGATACTAACCAGCTTGGCCCGTTCAAACTTGGGTGTGCATTTCTGTTCCGATTTCCCCTCCAGTACCAACTCTGAATATTTATGGGCATCAATCTGTCCCGGGTTCATGATGGGCTTTATTGAAATAATATCAGAATCTGAAAGGGCAATAAATCCGATAATCACACCTCCGGTGTCCTGACCGATTCCAGTAGCGGCAGGGTAACCCTGGTCAAACCGAACCGGATCATAATACCTGGCTCGCACATCATTGAAATCCTGATAATTCTGTGGTGCATCCGGATCTTCCACAATGGCAATATCCTCAATATAGTTCCACTGCCTGATGATATGCTGTATGCTGAGGCCCTCCTGCTTTAGAATCTTCAGCGTCATTTCAAAAGCCTGTACTGAAGCTTCAGTGATGCTATCCTCCACAGTTCCCATCATCCCTGCAGCATGAACCGCCTTATACCCCCGGTATTCTATCACGGTATAATTAACTCCAGCCAGGGTTTTATAAGTCACCTTCTTATCATCCAGAGCCTTAGTACAGATGAGCTCCAGGACCACATCCCTGTCACCTGCTGGCGACTGCGCCACAACGCTGGTAGCGGGTATACTGGTGCCGCAGATATTCTGCAATTGCTCGTGAATAATGGACGAACGTTCTTCGTATTCATCCCGGGAATGAGCTGATATAAAGAAGGTTTGCTGGGTCACAAAGAGTCTCAGATCCTCCTGGTGAATAAACTCCTGGAGTTGCTCCATACAGCTCTTCACCTGCTTGTTGAATCCGGCCTCGCTTGCAGGGACTATATGATCAAAGTTAAATCCGTTTAGAGTGTGAGAGTCACTCCTCATAATTATCTGTTCCACCATGCTCAGCTTGCTCCAAAGATTTGTAGGGTCACAAATATAGAAATTCTAAATTGATGAAAAACTTAAGAAATGTTAAGGAATGACTATAGCTCCAGGATTTTAATATTCTTAAAAGCCACCTCATCCCCATGGTCCTGAAGCAGGATATGTCCGCTTTCGGCCTCCCCAAAAGCGGGCCATTTAGCATACTTGCTATAGGCTACCAGGGCCTTCCACATCTGTGTTCCCCGTTCATATTCCACGATCTTGATTCCGTTCAGGTAATGGGCCACCTGGGATCCCTTCACCTCGATACGGGCACGATTCCATTTACCTACTCCGTTAAAACGTTTGCCTGTCATATCCTGACCGTAAAGCAGGGCATCCGCCTTAATAAGGTCATAGAGTGACCCGAGGGTACGGTTGCTGGCAATTCCCATTTTGGCATCGGGATGATTTTTGTCGTCCAGAATCTGGAACTCACATCCAATGGCCGAACCCACCCCAGTATTCAGGTCAGGATCCACAAAATATTTGATCCCGCTGTTGGCACCCAGGGTGATTTTGAAATCCACCTCCAGTACAAAGTCCTTGTATTTCTTAATGGTTACGATATCACCCCCATGGGTCGACTCACCACCATCACCTTTCTCCACCTTCAGAAGACCATTCTCCATGCTCCAGCCCTTCTGTGGAAAAGCATCCAGTTTAGCACCTCTCCAGCCTGCGCTGCTGCTTCCGTCCCACAAAAGCTTCCATCCCTCCTGTTTCTGAGCCGGGGTAAGGGCATTGTCCAGGTAACTCACCTCCGGGGCAAGAGCCACATCACTCTTCATATACTTTTCGGGCTCTTCGGTGATGATCCGGATATTTTTCCATCTGATCTCCTTTCCTTCCAGAGCTTTGTTATCACCAATCCCATGCACCTGCAAAGCAATAAAGCCTTCAGCTCGTTTATCGTCCACCAGGTTAGCAAAGTTAAACCCGTTTATATAGGTGCGAATGGCGCTACCCACTGCCTCTATACGCACCTTATTCCATTCCCCGCGCTTATTTTCTTTGGTAACACACATATGGTAGGACATGGGATAGAGCCAGCCACGTGCTGCCTCCTCATAGATACCTCCGGCCCAGGGTCTGTTATCATGATCGTCACATTCCACCTGGTAACCATTTACCCGCTCGGTACCATCGGGCAGTAAGGCCACACTTCTGAACTGCACACCCGAGTTGAGTCCGCGATCCATCTTCATTTCATACTCCAGTATAAAATCCCCATAAACCTTTTTGGTTGCCATAAAGGTATTTGGGGTACCTGTCTTTGAAACTCCGACCACCTCTCCATCCTCTACACGGTACTCAGCTGCCCCGTCAATCTTTTCCCATCCCTTCAGATTCTTTCCGTTAAATAACTCAACCCACTCCTGGGCATTCATGGAGACCACAGCTGCTGCCAGGATCAAAATCAAAAGCGTTCTTTTTTTCATGGTATTTGTATAAGCTTATTATTATCGTTTATTGTTCTGAAGTCAACATCGGATTGGTATAATATATTTTCTGTCTGAATTCAAAATCGTAGAGTGTTACCTCCCTCAGGAGATAAAAAGATTCCCAGTAGTTTTCAATGGAAGAGATATAGTCCCGCTTGGCTCCCTCGCGTTCCTGCAAAGAGATATTCAGATCGGTGATACTGATTTCCCCGTTTTGAAATTTTTTCAGCGCAATCCTATATCCTTCCTCGGCTACCTTATCGGCCGCTTCGGCTGTTTCAATCTGCGACTTAATCAGGTTGAACTGCTCCACCTGAACCACCACCCTACGCTCAAAATCCTGTCTGTCCTGGTCCACATCATAGAGCACCAGTTCACGCTGAGACTCGGCTAGTTTCACCTTGGACTCGGAACGGCCCCAATCCATAATCGGCATACTCAAACTCAACCTCATATTCTGCTGCTGTTCTGGATTTTCATACACCCCGCCAAAATTATCAGCACTGTTGGATACTCCGTAACTCATACTCAGGGTTGCGCCGACCCCGGCATCCCTTTTGGCCCTGGTCAGATCCCTGTCTGCCTGGATCAGTCTTCTCTCAAACTGTGGTGTCTCCTTGCGATTATCCAGCGACTCCTTCAGGGCAAGATCAGCATCCACCTCCCACAGCATCATATCCAGTGGGATAACCAGTTCAATGTTCTTAAGCTGGTCCAGTCCGATATATTTTTTCAATTCGTAATCGGCATTCTTCAGTGAGATCCGGGCATTGTTCAGGGCCTTCTGGGCATTAAATACCGAAAGCTGTATCCTGGAGAAGTCATTCTCGGAAATATTTCCCAGTTGCTTCTTCACCTGGGCAATCTTCAGATTATCCCTGCTGTTGGACAGATTACTTTCAGCCAGGGTATAGTTGGTCTGAATCTTCAAATAGTTGAAAAAGCGGGCAGTAGCATTGTAGGATATCTCCTCAATGGACTCGATAAATCGTTTCTGGGCCTCCTCGTATACCAGCGGCTCGGTCATTCGCGACCACTTCATCCAGTTATAAGCAAAGATTGGCTGAGTAATTCCCACGCTTACCGGGTAACCGGAAAAACCTACGGTGCTGTTGTTAAAATCCTGTAAGCGTATAATCCCCGAAGCTGCATAAATATAAGCACCCAGCTGGGGGATCGGCTGACTGAGGGCCAGTTGGGCAGAAGTCTCCAACTGGGTTACCTGGCTAAAAACAATACTCCCATCGGGCTGGATAACTGGCTTGGTCTGGTTCTCAAAATTGGGCAGATCGCCGGACAGGGTAAGCTGGGGACGAAAACGGGTTTGGTGATTTTTCCAGCGCCAGTAATAGTTTACATCCTGGTTCTGAACGTATTTAACTGCTGAAGACTGGGAGATGGCCATGTCCACCACATTGCGAAGACTCAGAGAAACCTTCAGGGTATCCTGAGCGTCCAGCATTAGCGCAGAAAATAACAGTATAAATGAAAATGATCCGCTCAAAAACTTCCTGTTCATCACTTTTCCTCCCACTCTTCAAGCTCCTCAACAGACGATATATCAGAAAGAATCACACGCTCGCCTTCAAAGAGCCCTTCGACTATCTCCACATATTCTTCTGTTCTTAATCCGCTTATAATTGCGCGTTCAACAGCTCTACCATTTTTCAAAACAAAAACCTGGTGCTTCTTGCCACGTCCAAGGGCGGGTCCGTTCTGAATCCGCAGTACGCTATCGCGCTCGGCTATTACGATTTTCAGGCCCACATTCAGATTGGGCCTTAATTTATAATGATCACTCTCTCTAAGGTTCACATCAAATTCAATTTTACGATCCCTGATCACAGGATTTACTGTACCAACCACACCGCTAAGCTGTTCATTATCAAGAGACACATAAACACTGGTGCCGGTCTTAATCTGCTCGGAAAAATCATCATCCACCTTTCCCTTGATTTTGAAGTTGGTCAGATCCGACATCTCAATCAGTAGGCGGTCGTTATTCACTTTTTCGCCAACCTTTCCTCTGATCGAAAGAATAATACCTGCCGAAGGAGCCCGGATAATCATCTTTTTAAGTGCTTCCTCTTTTACAGCCAGCTCCTTCTCCTGCATCTCAATCTGTAAGCTCAGGCCATCTTCATCTGCCTCCAACTGCTGCAGTTTAATAGTGTTCTTCTCCTTTAACATCACAAGGTCCTTTTCGGCCAGCTCCAGCTCTTGCTTTGTTTTTTCAAATTTTGCCGGTGAGATACCTCCCACTTCCAGCAACTGCTCCTGATCGGCCAATTCTGATTTAAGGGAAGCAATCCTGAGCTTCTTTACCTGCATGTTATAATCCAGATCCACCTTGGTGCTTCGGGCATTCAAATGGTTTTTTCTCAGTGAGTTTTGTTTCATCTCCAGCTGATCCTGGATATTCTCTATCTGCAGCTGAACGGGTGTTGGATCGAGAATGATAATAGGTTCACCTTCATTCACATGGTTTCCCACCTCCTTTAATATCTCTTTGATAATGCTGGATGCGGGACTCAGAATAATCACCTCGCTCTGGGGTTCCACAATGCCTTCTCCCGAAAAAGACCTAACAACTTTGCCTATCTCCACAGAAGTAATTTGTAACTCCTGATCCTGAGATGAGTTTGCTTTAAAGGGGGTGAAAACCACCACCACGATAGCAGCCATAAGTATGAATGGTATACCTATATAGATTCCGTTACGAATTCGGGACATAGTGGAGAAAAATTACATGCTATTAAGTTGAAATCGCAAGTTATAAAACATATGACTAATAGGAAAGAAAGGCAAGGTAAAACAGTTTTTCCGGCAATCTTCTTTGCATGCCAAAGAGTACCATAAGTGGAAGCTTCCACGAGAAAAGGGAGGGGAAAAACAGCCGGCTGTTAAACCGGCCAGTAATACAATAATACCAATTAATCCCCCAGACATGATTACATCTCGACCTGTTTGGAAATAGCAGATCTGATTGGATTCAGGACCCTTTCGAGCAAACGTTTCTTATCTGTAAATATCTCTGCATTCCCTTGCATATTCTGACTGAACAGGATCTCTGTGTTATAGTAGGTCTGTAGTCCGTTGGGCAGAACCACCTCTACAGAATAAAAACCGTCGTCAGGTACTCCTGAAATATTATTCACGTAGCCTTTAACCATTCCATATTCCAGGTGAGGGAAATTATCGAACTGAATATTGACCTGGTCACCCACACTCACCTTACCCGCTCCTTCCAGGGGCAGACTGATCTTCCCTATCATGGAGCCAGCTTCGACCGGAACTATGGTCAGCACTTTCTCACCTGATTTCACATTCTGATTTTCACTCCAGAAGCGTGTGAAGGTTACCGAACCACTCACCGGGGCCACCAGCAGGAAGTTTTGCTCCCAGGAACTGATTGAGGCCTTCAGGTTGTTGCGGGACTCCTCCAGAGCACTGATCATCCCGGATTGCTCCTCCTGTTGCCTTAGCTCCAGATCCACAATCTGATTCTCTGTCCTGGCAATATTAATATTGTTCTCAGCTACCAGACTGATAATCTCCTGTCGCTTATTTCGTTCGGCAAGCATCTCTGAACGCGACACTTCCAGGTCGGAGGTAGAGATCACACCCTCCTCGAACAGGGTGGCATTCCTGTTAAATTGTCGAAGAGCAAGATCATATGCCTGCTCCTGGATAGAGGCCCTTTCCGAAAGGCTCCTGATGTACTCCTGCTGCTTTCCGAGTTCATTGCGGGCCGTCTCAATCTTTCGCTGGTGATAATCGATCCTTAAGAACTCAATGTAGTCGCGATAAACCTTAAGAAAAATGGAATAATCGGACTGAATGGTCCCAAGTTCCACATTATTTAACTCAGGCAGCTCCTCGCTTATCTCATCCATGGATAGAGAATCGAAAAAGTTCAGACTGTTTTTCAATTGGATCACATCATCGAAGGAAGCCGGATTCTCAATCATGGCCAGTACATCATCTACATTTACATATTCATCATTATCCACAAAGAGCCGGGCAATTTTTCCGCTGGTTCTGGCTCTGATATCTGCAGGAGGATTAACAGAAGTGACTACTATCCTGGCTTTCCTCTTATCCGGGTATTTGAATACCCAGCTTCCAAACAGTATAAGTATAAAGAGAAAAACAAAGAGTATCATACCATTCCGGGTCATCCATCCTGGTACTCTTCCCAGCATATCCTCCACTTCATTTCTCTGAAGTTCAACTCTTCTGTCAGATCCTTTATCAGGCATTGTCGTTCGAATTGGTCGAGGCTAATATAGCAAAAATGGAGCTTATTATCCTGAATGGATCATTTGATTATATTTGGGCAAATTTTTGGAATATGGATATGAGAATCGGAACGGGCCTGATCCTGATGTACAGTATCACTCTCCTGACCATGAGTTCCTGTAAGCATACAAAATCCTGTTTTTCTGAGGTCACCTCCGAAGTGGGAATTGACTTCATGTACAATTTTGGCGATTATACCTATGAAAATATCCTGGAGAGCAGCGGCTCGGGTGTAACTGTCTTTGATTATGACGGTGATGGATGGATGGACCTCTATATGATGAACGGAACCTGGCTGGAGGGAATCTCAGATGATGAAGGCCGGGTTTTTGAAAACACCCCCAACAGGCTATACCATAACCTTGGCAATGGTACATTTGAAGAAGTATCCGAGCAGGCGGGAGTGGATGACCGTCACTGGAGCATGGCTGCCGGCCCCATCGACATTGACCTGGATGGGGATCAGGATCTCTACCTGCTTAACTATGGTCCCAATGTATTCTACCGGAACAACGGGGATGGAACCTTCACCGATATCACCGATTTACTTGGCCTGGCAGGTCCCGATAGTCTGAACGGCTTTGAAAAATGGAGCGTGGGCGTTTCCTTTTGGGACTACAATAAAGACGGCAGGCTTGATGCCTTTGTGGGGAATTTTCTGGCCTTCGACCCCGAATATGTCTCCCCCACCACTCCCGAACTGATGCCGCACCCATCGGAATATAAGGGACAGGCCTCCATGATGTACAGGCAGGAACGAAATGGCACCTTCAAAGAGGTAACAGCCTCGTTGGATCTGCTCTATCCCGATTCCAAATGCATGGGGCTTACCGTATATGATTATGATATGGACGGCGACCTGGATATCTTCCAGGGAAATGACCATCAGGCAAATTTTATGTTCCGCAACGACGATAGTAAATTTATAGAGGTGGGCGTGGAGATTGGCGTGGCAGTAAACAGTCATGGTCAGGGTACCGGTTCCATGCATGGTGCCATTGGGGATGTCGATGGAGACGGACTCATGGACCTTTTGGTTCCAGACCTGAGATATGGTGCCCTGTATCGAAACCTGGGCAACGGAACCTTCGAGGATATTACAGAACGCAGCGGCATCGAAGGAGCGTTTGCAGGTAAAGGTCAGTGGGCCTCAGCACTGTTCGATTATGATAACGATGGTGATCCCGATTTATTCTCAGCCAACGGCAATGGTGATGAGCTGATTCTGCAGTATCCCCTGTTGATGGAGAACGACGGGAAAGGTAATTTTACCAATATTGGCATATCCGACAGCCCATACTTTAGTGAGAAACGTTCGGGACGTGCAGCAGCCACATGGGATTATGATAACGATGGCGACCTGGACATCATCGTGTCGCATGTGGACCTGAAGGCCAATGCGGTACTGCTCAGGAACAATTGCAATAACGACAATCACTGGCTGGGCCTAAGCCTGGAAGGAAAAAATGGGCCTGCAGCTGCCATTGGAGCTTCCGTAATCGTTCACCAGGGAGAAAAGAGAGCACTGTTTATCAATCAGTGGGCCACCACCTATCTTACCAACAGCGACCCAAGGCTCCATATCGGACTGGGTGAGAATCCGAAGATCGACCGGCTGGAAATCAGATGGTCAGATGGTTCCAGGGAGGTTTACCCGGGCCCGGCCTCCGATCAGTACCTCACATTCCGCCAGGGATATGGAATTATTGAGTGATCCTTTAGAGGTGTTAAATAAGGTTAAAACGGACCCCATTTTCTATGTATAAGGACTATTTAGAATACTTCTTTACTATATTTGAATCCGAAACTAAACTACTACTATGAAACTTACGCCTCTGGCTTTAGGGTTTGCTTTGATCCTACATCTCACAGGATGCCAGTCTACCGACAAAAGAAGCACAAGTGAAACAAAGGTGCAGGCCACTGTTCCCGAAGACAATGGGGACTTTATTCAGAAAATTTCACCCGATAACGGAATTAATTTCAAACACAGCGTTGGTGACCACCATATGGACAACCTGGTAGAGACCGTTGGCGGAGGTGCCGTGTTCCTTGACTATGACCAGGACGGTTATATGGATCTGTATATGAGTAATGGATCTTATACGGAAGGTTTAAGTAAAGGAGACCACGACGGTGAAGACCTCAAAAATCAGCTTTTCAGAAATATGCAGGATGGCACCTTCATGGATGTAACTGAAAAAGCCGGTGTGGGAGACAGGGGCTATGGCATGGGGATGACCGTTGGAGACATCAACAACGACGGCTATCCCGAAATCTACATTACCTGTTTCGGTCCCAATGTACTGTACCTGAACAATGGAGACGGAACCTTTAAAGATATTAGCAAGATGGCCGGTGTGGATGGAAGTGAATGCAGCGTGGGCGCCGTATGGCTGGACTATGATAACGATGGTCTTCTCGACCTCTATGTGGGTAACTACATCGAATACGATCCGGATTACGGCTACTTTTACGAACCGGACGGATTCCCTGGCCCCATGGCCTATGACGGCCAGATTGATTGCCTGTATCATAACCTGGGGAACAATAAATTTGAAAATATGACCGAAGACATGGGCATCACCAATCCCGATGGCAGGGCCATGGGTGTGGGAGCGGCTGACTTTGATGGCGACGGTTGGGTGGATATTTTTGTAGCCAATGACCATATGGTAAATAATATCTACCACAACCTGGAAGGCTCAGGCTTTGTGGATCACGGGACCAAAACAGGAATGGCTTTTAACCAGGCCGGAGAGGCCACCATCTCTATGTCGGTTGACTTTGCCGATTACAACGGTGATGGTCTGATCGATGTATTCATGTCGGACGACACTTACTGCTCCCTTTACCAGAACCAGGGGGGGGGCGTATTCAGGGATATGGCTTATCCTTCGGGCATCTCCATGGCTGCGGCCCAGCACGTGGGCTGGTCCTCCTCCTTTATTGATTTTGACAACGACGGACTGGTGGACCTGTTTAAAGCTAACGGCGAACTGAAACACCTCTATGGCCAGGAAGATCAGATATTTAAAAATATGGACGGCGAGAAGTTTGTGGATGTCTCCACAGATCTGGGTGACTATTTCCAGGAAGAGAATGTGGGCCGCGGCGCTTGTTTTGGAGACTATGATAATGATGGCGACCTGGATGGCTATGTTGTAACCCTGAATGGCCAGGGTTCCTTCCTCCGTAATAACCGGGGCAATGAAAATAACTGGATCACTTTGCACCTGGTTGGTACAGAAAGTAACCGCGATGCCATTGGGGCACTTATAAAGATATCGGCTGGCGATAAAGAGCAGGTAGCCACCCGAAGAAGCACTACAGGTTACCTGTCACAAAACGATCCCCGGATTCATTTTGGTATTGCACAGGCAGACACTGTCGAGTATATAGAAATCAGATGGCCTTCGGGAAAGACTCAGAGGCTTGAAAACCTGGAAGCTAACCAGATTCTTACCATTACAGAAGAATGAGAAAAGTGATGAACAGCAGCGTTAAATGGCTGAATATTATAAAGATAGTTATTTTTACTGGCCTGGCCAGTATTATATCTGTCTCTTGCAACAGCATTAAATATGAAGGTAAAATCATAACAGTGGAACTTCAGGGGAACCAGTTGCATAATCTGGACGGTGCCAGCTTGCTTCTCCTGGATCCTGAGAAAGCTGAAAAACCCGCCAGAGAACTGTTGAACGGGTTTGAAAGCAGCGCCTCTCCTTCCCTCTCCCACGAAGGACGTTACCTCTACTTTCAAGGCAAACAGAATGAAGGAGATCCCTGGCAGATCTGGGTCATGGACCTGAAAAAAGGAAGTGTAAACCAGGTGATTGATCTTCCCGAAAACTGTACCCAACCTGCCTCCCTCCCCGATGGCAGTATTGTCTTCAGCCGGGAAGGAGAGATCAAGGGAAAAAAGGTCCAAAACCTGTGGAAGTGTATGATGGATGGTTGCTGCCTGACACAACTCACATACAATCCGGCCGAAGATCTATATCCCAATGTATTCCGGGAAGGCCGCATCCTCTATTCCAGTCAGCAGCTATACCCGGAAACCCGGAAGGCACAGCTTATGATCATGCGACCAGACGGGACTAAATCTGAACTATACAGTCCCGGTAAAGACGGATTGCTTCCTGTAAGCGGGGGTCTGGATTCACCAGACGGATACATATATTTTATAAGTACGGACGGACAGTTGAGCAGGGTATTGCATAACCGCCCCCTGCATACTTTCGAGAATCTTTCCGCAAACCTGGGAGGTAGCTTTGCCTCAGTCACCCCGACCGCTGACAGCACCTGCCTGGTCAGCTACCTGCCTGTAGGCGGAAATAGTTATGGGCTTTACCGTTTCGATCCCCTTAAACTTGAAACTCCTTTAGCCCTATTCCTGGGAGAAAAAAACCTGGTGGATCCGCTGATGGTTGCCGTTGTTGATCCACGTCCCAAGATCCTTCCCAGCCCGGTGGATCCCGACAAGCCTACTGCTATCCTGATGTGCCAGAACATCAATCACAGCAGCATTCCGGTTCATGATGGAATTTCCGGAGACAGTCTTGCCAAGCGAATTCGTATTTCCACTCTGGACGGGGCACTGGCCATGGTGGATGCCAAGAATGACGGGTCCTTTTACATAAAGATAGACGCGGACACCCCATTCCGTTTTGAAACACTGAACAGTCAGGGAGAAACCCTTCGGGGACCTTCCGACTGGATATATTTGCGCCCCAATGAACGCAGGGCCTGCACCGGTTGCCATGTCAACCCTGAACTGGCCCCCCGAAACTATCAGCCACATGCGGTCCTGGAAGACCCGGTAGTGCTGGCAACAAAAGTAAACAAACAAGCCATTAATTAAGTAAGTAGCAGATGATAAGAATGAAAGGTATACTGATTAGTGGAGCCATTATCCTGGCAATTGGAGCTGTCCTCATCTTTGGAGGACGCTGGGCACGTGGCCATGTGAACTATATGACTGCGGCAGAAGATCACCCGCGTACCTGCTGGAGCTGTCATATATACACACAGAGGGATAATTTCATTGCCAAACTAATGAACGAGACTTATGTCTCACCTTATAAGCTGGATATCTCACAGGATGGCAGCACCCTATTTATAGTTGGGCAGGAATCCAACGAACTGGTAGTGGTGAATACTGAAACAGCTAAGGTCTTGGAAAAGATACCAGTAGGACTAAAGCCTCATACAGTGATCCTTAGTCCGGACGGAAAAAGTGCCTATGTAAGCAACCAGTGGGCAGACAACATCTTTCGCATCGACCTGGAAAACAGTAAGGTGGTAGATACACTTGTGGGTGGAGCGGGACCTGCCGGCATGGTGATCAGTGCGGATGGAAAGGACCTCTGGTGTGTAAACTCCTACTCCAACAACATTTCTATCTTCAACCTGGACAATATGCAGGAACGCAGAAGACTGAAAGCCGGAAACAATCCCGTTTCAATCACTATGACCCCTGATGGCAGTGAAGTTTATGTTAGTAGTCGACGCAGCGTGGATGTACCGCACATGACCCATCCCCTGACTGAAATAACCGTCGCAGGTACAAAGTACCAGCGTGTGAACAACCGCCATATGTTCCAGGATGCCTACATTATGGAAACAGTGGATGTAAGTCCTTCGGGTGACCTGGTCATTGCCACCCTGATCCGTCCGAAAAACCTGCTCCCCACAGTGCAGATCGAAAGGGGCTGGATGATGACCCAGGGCCTGGGCATCATTGAAAGGAAAAGTGGACGAATGGTGCAATTACTTCTGGACGAACCCAATTCCTTCTATGCAGATCCTTTCGGGCTGGTCATCACCCCCGACGGAAAGAGAGCCTTCGTTTCCCATGGAGCCGTTGACAAGGTCACAGCCATTGACCTGGATACGCTCCGTCAAGTGCTTGCTGAAGCTCCCGACGAGGAATTAGAGGACTATGCCAATGACCTGGGATTAAGCAGCCGCTTTGTAATTGGCCGCATTCCCACCGGAAGCAATCCAAAAGGCATGGTACTATCGCCAGATGGGAAATTACTCTATGTGGCCGAAAGACTGAATGACCGGATCGCCGTTATTAATACAGAAAGTCTGGAAACAATAAAGACCATCGGACTGGAAGGACCCAAAAGACGCACGGTGGCCCGTCATGGAAGGCAGGTGCTGAATAATGCAAAAGGAACCTTCCAGGGTCAATACGCATGCTATACCTGTCACCCCGACGCCCATGAAGACGGACTGGTCTACAACATGGCCGCATCGGATATGGGACGCAACCTGGCCAATGTGCAAAGTCTGCGGGACATCGGAGATATTCCGCCTTACAAATGGAACGGAAAAAATCAAACCATCTACAAACAGGACGGCATGCGTTTCTCTACCATCCTGACACGCAACGAAGCCTTTACCTACAAGGATCTTGATGCCCTGGTGGCCTACATTATCACTGACAATCCCAATCCACCCAACCTTCGTTTTAATCCCGATGGCGAATTGACTGCCGCACAACAACGTGGCAAGGAAATATTCTACAGGTCTCATGACACCTACGGCAATGAAATCCCGATAGAAAACCGATGTTACACCTGTCACCCGCCACCATACTTCACCAACAAGGAAATGACAGATGTGGGCACACTAGCCGATTCAGACGATCCCATGAAGTTTGATGTACCTCAGCTTAACAATGTCTATGAATCGGGCCCCTACCTGCACGATGGGAAAGCCCCTACCCTGGAGGAGATCTGGACCAAATTTAATGATCATGACGAACACGGAGTCGCCAACGACATGATGAAGGACCAGCTGAACGATCTGGTAGAATACCTGAAGTCGCTCCGGGATGCCAAGTATTATATGGACGAAGCTAAGGCCTACGAGGCTTCACTTTCAAAAAAAAATAAATAGAAATGAGAAAAGCACTGATCATCACGGGTCTCTGCATGGTTATTCCCATGTTTATTATGGCCTCTGAACCTGAGAGAAAGAACAGTACGATGCCAATCTGGGGAAACTGGGAGAACTTTACTACAAAAAACGGACTTCCTGCCAATAAAATTTATTGTGTACGAGCCGATGGCGACCGGGTCTGGATCGGCACCAGTCACGGGCTGGTACTTTATGAAAATGATGAGTTCAGAACCTTTACTGTAGAGGATGGACTGGCACACCCGGGAGTGCTTGCCATTGATGTGAGCGAACTCACAGGTGATGTATGGATCGGCACCCTGGGAGGAATGAACCGTTATTCAGGCGGACAATTTCAAACTTTCACCCAGTTTAACAGCGGGCTGGCCAACGATGTGATCTACTCAGTGGTTTGTGATGGCAAGGATATCTGGTGCGCCACCGGTGGTGGTGCGGGTCACTACGACACCTACAAGGAAGAGTGGGAAATTTATACTGAGCGTAATGCGCCCATGCATGAGCCCTGGACCTACGGCGTTTGTGCCGGTGATGATAAGATCTGGATTGCCGCCTGGGGCGGTGGAGTCATCGAGTGGCAGAAGGAAAAACAAACTTTCCGCGATTATGTGGACCCCGATGGAGAAATGGAGATTGACCTTTTCCCTGACGACGGTGTTGTTCACGATATTACCACAGCTGTATCCTATGACAATGGCATCCTCTGGGTCGCTACTTATTTCGGCATGAGCCGCTACGATGGCTCCCACTGGAAGGGCTATTTTGACCATGACAGCGGTTTGGCCAGCAACTTCATCAATTTTGTAAGGGCAGTTGGTGATGTGGTTTATCTCTGCACCGACGATGGTTTAAGCTCTTTTAACAGTGAAGAGTGGATTAGTTACAAAAAAACAAATACCGGAGGTGAGCATATCTTCTGGAAAGATGGTGTCTCTTCCACCAAAGCTGATCCCACCGGACTCGTCCACAGCTTTACTATCGGGGTGGATCTCCAGGGAGATGATACCATATGGGTGGCCACTTCCTATGGGCTAAGCCGTGGAACACGTATGAATTAAGATCAGCTAAACAAACAGATGATGAAAATAAAGCATATAACGAAGCTCCTGTTTCTTTTAGCAACAGGGCTGATGATGTTTTTGCCTGCTCAGCTTTTAAAAGCACAGGATAAGGATGACAATTACGGGAAAACCCCGAGTGAGATGCTTCCCTATGGAAATTACCAGGATGCCTATATCTACCATTTCCATGAGCCCCAGCTTTTTCTTGGGGCAGGTCGCGAAAAGAAGGCACCTCCCGGACTTACCGAGGTGCGGGTCGGGGTACTGGCCCCCCTGGCAGGGGATGTTCTATCACCCCAGGGCAACCAGTTGCTCCAGGGGGCCATGCTTGCAGCGGAAATGGCCAATGCTAAGGGAGGCTACAAAGGGCTCCCTTTCAAAGTGATGCCGCACAATGACGTGGGGCTCTGGGGGGCTGCAGCCAATGAGGTGGTCAAGATGAGCGATGAAGGTTGCTGGGCTGTCCTGGGCACCATCGACGATGTGAATTCCCATGTGGCCATCCGGGTAGCCCTGAAACTGGAAATTCCGGTAGTTAACTGTGGGGATCCGGATCCCACTTTTACCGAAACCGGCATTCCCTGGGTCATTCGGAATATTGCAGACGACCGCCAGAGCTCTTATGCCCTGGTGGACTATATTCACCGGAAGATGGAACATAAACGGGTGGCTGTACTTCGCCCTGATAATCGCTATGGCCGGGTAGGAATCATGGAGTTCAGGGATGCCGCCCTTCGTATCGGATACCCCCTGGTACTGGAAATTCGTTACGACATTGGTGAAACCAGCTTTACTACCCAGATCGAACGCATACGTGATTCCAACCCCGATGCCATACTGCTCTGGGGAAATGCAAAGGAGCTGGGACTAATTGTCAACCAGATCAGGGAAATGGGTCTGGAACAACCTATTTACACATCGGATCGGGCTGTGAACCCGATATTCCTGGAAACTGCAGGTGAGAATGCCGAAGGAATTATCACCACCTGCCAGTATAATCCCAAAAGTGATACACCAGAGTGGAAATATTTCCATGAGAATTACACCAAACGTTTTGGAATGGAGCCAGATGTATTTGCTGCGCACGCTTATGATGGCATGAACCTGATCATTCAATCCATTTATTTGGAAGGACTCAACAAAGCTCTGATCCGTGACCGGCTGACTGATCGCGAGACTTTTCAGGGTTATAGAGGAGCAACAGGTGAAATAATCTTTGATCCCGCCTGGGCCGATATTGGTCCCATCTGGTTGGTTGAGATCAAAGATGGAGATTTTCATTTCTCCCCTGCATCGTGGAATTGGAAATAGAGAAAACAGATAAACCAAATATTGAGATGAAAATAGATGCTCACTGTATTGAAACTACAATTAAAAGCAATGAACCGGAGCTTGTGAGATTAAGTGCGAAACCGGAAGGGACCATTGTGGATGTTAACGGTGTTAAAATCGGAGGCAAAGAGATTGTAATCATGGCCGGTCCCTGTGCGGTGGAAAGTGAGGTGCAGCTTTCTGAAACAGCCAGAAGCGTCAGGGCCCAAGGAGCTTCCATCCTGCGGGGTGGCGCCTTTAAGCCCCGCACCTCTCCTTATAATTTCCAGGGACTTGGTGTCGAAGGACTGGAGATGCTGGAGAGGACCCGAAAGGAGACCGGTATGCCGGTAGTCACTGAAGTAATGGATACCCGGCAGGTAGAGACTGTTGCCAGATATGCGGATATGTTACAGATCGGTTCCAGGAATATGCAGAACTTTCCACTCTTGAAAGAGGTTGGCCTTACTTCCAAACCCATCTTACTGAAACGGGGTATGATGGCCACCATTGATGAATACCTTTATGCTGCCGAATATTTACTCTCTCAGGGCAACTCCCAGGTTGTATTGTGTGAAAGGGGTATCCGGACCTTTGAATCATCTACCCGTTATACTCTCGATTTAAATGCCATTCCTGTACTCAAGCAGCGCACCCACCTGCCGGTAATAGTGGATCCAAGTCACGGGACAGGGATCCGATCGCTGGTTGCCACCATGGCAGGTGCTGCTATTGCTGCAGGTGCAGACGGACTCTTAACGGAGGTTCACTTCAAACCCGAAGAAGCACTCTCTGATGGTTCACAATCTCTCTACCCTGAACAGTTCGGGGAAATGATGAGAAATATCAGGAAGATTGCTGAGGCTGTGAGCCGCAACATTCACTCGCTCTAAGACTGCCAGGTCTTGACCCGGCATGCCATATACTTTTTCCTGTTGGCGTTTATTCTGCCTTTCAAAGGTATAGCTCAAAATCAGCAGTTCTTCCCCCCGGATCACCTCTCTCCAGATGGTAAGATAAGTATTGGCCTATTGCTTCCCGACCGTACATATATGGATGTTATGGCAGCAGCAGAGCTGGCCATTGAACAAGCCAATGAATCAGGAGGTTATCTAAACCGGGAATTTGAACTGGTGGTTCGAACAGCCGAAGGATTGTGGGGAGCAGGTTCCAAAGAATCGGTCAGCCTGGTATATGAGGACCATGCACGTGCAATCATTGGTTACCTGGATGGCCGGAACGGACACCTTGCCGAACAGGTGGCCACCAAATCACACCTCACCTATATCGAAACCATGGCAACTGAGCCCACCCTTTCCCAGGCTTTCGTCCCCTGGTTCATGCGGGTGGTACCCAACGATAACCAGCAGTCAGCTGTGATTCTAAAGCAAATTCTACAGGAAGGCGGAGGAACAATCGGCGTTCTCTCCACAGATACCTACGATACCAGGTATGCAGTAAGGAGCCTCACAAAGGCCGTGGCCCGGGAAACTGGCATGGCCCCGGTAATTTTTGAAATAGACAGCTCCTCCATTCACCAACGAAAAGTTGTTGAGCAGATGCTCAGTAGTCACATCGACCATCTTGTTATTCCCTTTGATGCTGACTTTCTCAGAGATCTAATCATAACACTGAGACAAGTTAAGCCGGAGCTAAAAATTTACGGCACCCTCCACTTTACCATAGGTGTGGAGAAGAGGAATTCCGGCTGGAGTCAGTACGAAGGAGTCTATATGATCAGGCCCCATGTAGACAGAAAAAGATTCAGCTTCCTGCCCGATACGCGCTCCGCCTATATATACGATGCAGTTATGCTTGTAATCAACGCCATCCATAAGGCAGGCACAGAGAGGGAAACAATCACACATTTTATATCCGAATCAGTATATTCCGGCGGGGTCACGGGTAGCTACTCATTTGATGAACTTGGGAACAGGCAGAATCTTCCGGGGCTGATCCATATAGAAAAGGGAGTCCCACGGATGATCACATCCCCCATAAAACCTTAGACATGCGAACAAACAGCCTGTTGATCAATCTGTGTATCCCCAAAACATGACTAAACCGCTACCATCTGATTGTTGTCTAGTTTCACTAATCCTTTGATTCTGATTGATCCAGGAGAAACTTCATTCAGAAAAGCCGCCAGATTATTAAGTGAAATACCGTTTGTGGTTTTAATGACGTATGCAGCGTAATCGGGGCGGCCACTTCCAGGCAGTGTGAAGTATCCCTCACTCTTCCATTCTGCCATCGGCTCAACCTCTCCCAAGGAGTGATCTGACTCCATCTCAATATCACAGAATGAGGTCACCTCAATGGCTTCCCACAAAGGGGACCCAGGGTATGCGCTCAGTATTCTCAAGCCTGAAGGCTATACGGATCAGTTCTTGGCTATGCTGTTGATGTGTTACATTTTGTATACATCGATCAGGGTATCGATTTCACAAAAACAGGGAGTCACAGCTTTGTTACTTCGTGAAATCTCAAAATGATACCCCCATAAAATTCGCATAATGAATTAAAGAACGTAAAGTTGTTTAGCACTCTATACCAGAATTATAGAATCCCATATTATCAATGAAAATATCCTGAAAATCAGGATCTCCTTCAAGATTCACATGGCTTGTCTTGTCCAGAATATCCTCAGTAAGTTTTGCATCGGAAAACAACAACATCTTGGCTCCGGTAAGGGCCGAATTTCCCAGCTTATGCATCTTATCTGCAGGACATAAGAGCATTCCTGTCCTGATCACGCTTTCGAGGTTGATATAGGTCCCAAAACCACCTGCAATGTAGACATCCTTAATGTCACCGACTCCCAGGTTATGTTCCTTAAGAAGGATATGAAGACCTGCAGCCAGAGCTGCTTTTGCCAGTTGGAACTCCTGAATATCTTTCTGAGAAATGGTAACTGGCGGAGAGATCATTACCTCCTGTTCACCGGAAAGAATCTCTCCGAAATCCCCCAGAAATCCCTCCTCCAGAAGCACTGCCACTGCATCAATCAAACCGCTCCCGCAAATCCCCCTGGGTGCGGCGTCTCCAATGACCCTGCAATCTGTTCCATTTTGCAAAGTAGAGATCGAAGCAATGGCCCCGGGGGTGGCCAACATTCCCATGGAAATTCGTGCTCCCTCAAAAGCCGGACCGGCAGCAGTGGAGGCGCACAACAAGCGATTTTGGTTTCCAACCACAATCTCGCCGTTGGTCCCCAGATCGATCAATACAGAATAGCTCTCCCTGCTATGCATCCCGGTTGCAACGATACCAGCGAGTATGTCACTCCCCACAAAACTTCCGATGGAGGGGTAGAAACTGATCTCCGTGCAGGAGATGTTCCATCCAAGTTTCATGGAGTTGAATGTTTTTATCCCCAGGTCCTCTGATTCAAACGGATAAAAAGAGAGGGGGCGAATATCGGATGCACAGAAGAGATGCTGCATCACTGTATTCCCCACAATAACAGTCTTCTCAAGCTTGTTGGTTCTGCCGGCACACAAGGCAGCAATCATTTGCCATATCCGATTCCGGATGAGGCTTGTCATCTCCTGAGGTCCATTTGAAAGCGCAGCTTCAAGCCTTGTAATCAAGTCGCCACCAAATTTTGCCTGTGGATTTATACCGGTTTCAACGGCCAGGATATGGCCAGTTTTCAGATCGATCAGCTGTGCCGCCAAAGTGGTGGTCCCCAGGTCCACAGCTACCCCAAAGCCTGAGCCTGGCTTAAACTCAAAGGGGGTTTCATCTGCCTGAATGATGGTTTCATACTGTTCCACCTCCACTACCAGGTCGCTGTCACACCTGCTCAAACATGCCAGCCTCCATTCCGGATCCAGTTTTAACTCCTGCAATCGCCTGGCGTGATATGGATCCGTTGTGACCTCTCCATCCAGAATACGAACAGCACATTTCCCACAGGTTCCCTTGCCCCCGCATGGAAACTCTACCCCATATTGATGTAGTACATCCCTTAATGGAGAACCGCGTCTTGCCTCTACAACCTTACCCTGGGGGAATAGCCGGATCTTTACTGTTTCCAAACCTTATGCAGCAAGCTCATTCAAATATTCCACGGCACCACGGGGATCGGGAGCATAAAAATCAGCCCCGATCTTGGCCCGAAAATCATCAGTTAATGGTGCACCACCCACAAGTATTTTTGTCTCCGGGTGAGCCTCCTTTATCTTTGTAACAATCACCTCCATGTTAGCCATGGTCGTAGTAAGAAGTGCTGACAACCCCACAACAGCACCTGGATTTTCTAAAAGGGACTGGTTAAAAGTATCTTCGTTAACATCCACACCCAGATCGATAATAGTCCAGCCTCCTCCCTCAACCATCATAGCCACAAGGTTTTTTCCGATATCGTGAAGATCTCCTTTGACCGTGCCAATAATAAAGGTCCCTTTCGACTTCACATCACCAGATTGAAAGAAAGGCTTGAGGTGAGTCATCGCTGCACTCATTGCTTTAGCAGACATAAGCATCTGAGGAACAAAAATTTTATTCTCGGAGAATTTTTGCCCAACACGATCCATGGCTGGAACCAATGCATCGTCAAGAATGCTGGAGGGTGAAATTCCCGTATCAAGGGCCTCTTTGGCCAGTTCATCGGCGCCATTCTGACCTTTCATATTAGGTGGATAAGGTGAATTTTTATCTACTTTTCCAAATTCTACAGCTTCACCAAGTTTTTCTAAAATGGACTCCATATACGTTCGAGTTTAGTTAAAAATTATTATCAGTTTACATCGTAAAATTAATGAATACAATCTATCTGATTGATATTTCCTTCACCAGTTATGATGCTATATTAACCAATTCATTATATTTATATTAAAATAAAACTAGCATGAAAGAGTTAATGGAACAGATCAAGCTGAATCCTGATGAATCTTTCTATATCGGTATATTTCAAGACCATATCGATAAGAGTCGATGGCACTACCACCAGGAATTTGAACTAAGCTTTATTACTGAAGGCTCAGGAAAGAGACTTGTTGGTGATTCCATTGAACCATTCCATCCTGGTGATTTGATTTTTATCGGTCCCCGAATCCCACATGTATGGTTCTCTGAAAAATCTCAAGGCAGACAACATTCCGGAAGAACCCTTGAGTCTGTATATATGCTCTTTAACTATGACATATTGCCTGCAGAGCTCACCGGGCTGTCTGAATTTAATCATGTACGAAAAGCCATTAACTTTTCAAAAAGAGGAATCAGGATTACCGGAGAAACATTGAATGAAGTAAGCAGACTCATGCTGCAGCTCCCCTATTTGAATCAGATAAAACGGTTGATGTTTTTCTACGAGATCATGGATCTTATTGGAAGGAGCAACTCATTTTCCTACCTGGCCAGTACCAGTTATGTAAAAAACAAATTTGAAACCGCCAATTCAAGGGTGAACCGTATTCACGAATTCCTCATGAAAAATTACCAGAATGATATAGACCTTAATGAGGTTGCAGACATCGTACATATGGCATCAGCATCAGCCTGCAGATTTTTCAAATCCTCCACCGGATTAACTATTTTTGAATACCTGAACAAGATCAAAATTGATTATTCATGCCAACTGCTCCTGAACACTGATCTGAATATTGTGGACATCAGTTACGATTGCGGATTCAACAACCTGAGCCATTTCAATAAGCAATTCAGAAAATTCATTCACAAGACCCCCTCCCAGTTTAGAAAATTACGCCGGTAATTTTAACCTTTTGTTATTACATTGCAAATATAGTATTAGTATAAGGTAACTTTGATGTAAGTTTAGCCAAGGAATCCGCGATATATTTGTACGATGGAAAACAGTACATATTCAGGATCAGCAGATACATTGCTACCACCAGAGATGGCCCGGGCAGCTGAAAACATCGGGGTATCAAAAGCGCATCAGGATGTGATTAAAACAATAGTTCTTGCTGTTCTTGCAGGGGCTTTTATTGCATTTGGTGCTGTTTTCGCCACCCTGGTTACATCCGGATCTACCATGACCTATGGAATTACAAAACTGTTGGGAGGAGTTGCCTTCAGCCTCGGCCTGATCCTTGTTGTTGTTGGGGGAGCCGAACTCTTTACAGGAAATAACCTCCTTAGTATGGCCTGGGCCAGTAAGAAAATATCCACAAAACAGGTACTTCTGAATTGGCTCATTGTCTATGTGGGTAACATAATTGGTGCATTCTCAATCGTTATCCTGATGCTACTGTCGGGCCACTATCTGTTTGGTGAAGGAGTTGTCGGCTCCAATATACTGCACATTGCAGAGGCAAAATGCCAGCTGGGTTTCATGCAGGCCATTGTGCTGGGGATACTCTGCAATATATTGGTCTGTTTGGCCATCTGGCTTTGCTACAGCGCCAGATCGGCCCATGGTAAAATACTGGCTATCATTTTTCCCATCACAGCCTTCGTTTCCGCAGGCTTTGAGCACAGTGTGGCCAATATGTATTTCATCCCCATGGGTATCATGGTCAAAGCATTTGGAGGCCCGGAGCTGTGGAACATGATCGGAACATCGCCTGATCAATTCGATTCTCTCACCTGGAGCCACTATTTCAATGATAATCTTTTTCCGGTAACCATTGGAAATATCATTGGGGGAGCTCTATTCGTAGGGCTGGCTTATTGGTTCATCTATCTGCGAAAACCGCATGCTGTAAACTAACTATTACAACCTATTAAATATATAACTATGACCGATTTGGATATTGCAAAAAAAGTTGAGCTTCAACACATCTCTGAGATCGCAAAAAAATTTGGAGTAGAGGAATATGACATCGAGATGTATGGCAAGTATAAAGCAAAAATCCCCCTCTCATTTATTGATGAGAAAAAGGCCGCGAAAAGCAAGCTGATCCTGGTCTCTGCCATCTCTCCCACCCCGGCAGGAGAAGGTAAAACTACAGTCTCCATAGGCCTGTCTGAAGGATTGAACAAGGTAGGTAAGAAAACCACTGTTGTTCTGAGAGAACCTTCGCTTGGTCCTGTTTTCGGGATCAAAGGCGGAGCCACCGGGGGAGGCTATTCACAGGTGCTTCCCATGGAGGATATCAACCTGCATTTCACCGGCGATTTTTCAGCCATTGAAAAGGCACACAACCTGCTGGCAGCAGTAATTGATAATAACATTCAAAGTAAAAGCAATGGTCTTGGACTGGATCCGCGAACCATCTCCTGGAAACGGGTTATAGATATGAACGACCGGTCGCTCCGCAAAATTGTTGTGGGACTGGGTGGAACAACTTCAGGAATCCCAAGAGAAACCGGTTTTGATATAACAGCTGCATCTGAGATCATGGCCATCCTCTGCCTGGCTGACAATCTGCATGACCTGAAGATCAGGCTGGGAAATATCTTTATCGGCTATACCTTCCAAAGGAAACCAATCTACGCACGCGACCTGAATGCTGGCGGAGCCATGGCTACACTGCTAAAAGACGCCATCAAACCCAACCTGGTACAGACCATTGAAGGAAATCCCGCCATCATACATGGAGGCCCCTTTGCCAATATTGCCCAGGGAACCAATTCGGTGTTAGCCACACGCATGGGAATGACCTTCTCAGATTATACAGTGACAGAGGCCGGGTTTGGTTTTGACCTGGGGGCCGAAAAGTTTTTCGATATTAAATGTCAGAGTGCAGGTCTGTCTCCAAAGGCAGTTGTTTTAACAACAACCATAAGAGCCTTAAAATACCATGGCGGAGCCGATCTGAAAAAGCTGACAGAACCTGATTGTGATGCACTCAGCAAAGGGTTGCCCAACCTGGAGAAACACCTTGAAAATATCAGGCAATTTAACGTGACACCTGTGATCGCCATCAACCGTTTTAGCTCCGACTCAGATGAAGAGGTCCGCATTATTGAAAAGAAAGCAGAGGAACTTGGAGTGAGATGTGCTGTGGCTGACCTCTGGGCCAAAGGAGGCGAGGGAGCCATTGATCTGGCACACAAAGTGATTGAAGTCGTAGAGACCGATCCGCCTGTATTTGATCCCATGTATGACTGGAGCTGGCCGGTTAAGAAGAAGATTGAAACCCTGGCCACAAAAATTTATGGTGCCGAACATGTCGACTATTCATCACAGGCAAAAAAGGACCTGAAAAAAATCTCGGAACTGGGACTGGAGCAGATGCCCATTTGCATTGCAAAAACCCAGAAATCTCTATCGGACAATCCTGCACTCCTTGGCCGACCCAAGGACTTCATTATCACTGTCCGGGAGATTGAAATAGCATCAGGGGCAGGATTTCTGATTCCCATAACCGGTTCGATTATGCGGATGCCGGGCCTGCCGGCGCATCCCGCATCTGAAAATATCAGCATAGACAACAACGGGAACATTACCGGACTTATGTAAAATGAACTAAACCGCAAGAATCATATGAAAACCATTCTTAAAAGCAAGTCACAGGAGCTGGTCATAGACACAGAGGGACCAGTTGTTATCATTGGTGAAAGCATCAATCCCACCCGAAGAAAAAAACTGGTAGAAACCCTCTCTCAGAACAATTTTGAATTAGCCATCCAGCTGGCCAAAAGCCAGATTGAAGCCGGGGCCGATGTACTGGATGTAAATGTCGGTTTTCCGGGCGTGGATGATGTGGCTCTGCTTCCTGCAACAGTAAAGGCCATTCAGGATGCAGTGGATGTCCCACTCTGCATCGATTCGCCCAATCCCAAGGCCATCGAAACCGCACTGAAAGCAGTCGAAGGAAAACCGCTGATCAATTCGGTCAATGGTGAAGAGAAGTCCTTGCAGACGATCCTTCCCATGATCAAGGAGCATGGAGCTGCAGTGATCGGACTGGTGATGGATGATGATGGGATCACACAGGATCCTGAAAAAAGATTTCAGATTGCTGAAAAGATCCTCAACCGTGCCATCCAGACCGGAATTCCACAGGAAGATGTGGTGATCGATCCACTGGCCATGGCAGTAAGTGCCGATCCCAATGCTTGCCTGGTCACCCTGGAGACCATCAAACTGGTACATGACCGGCTGGGACTTAACATCACACAGGGGGCCAGCAACATCTCTTTTGGTCTGCCCAACAGAGTGGAACTGAACAATGCCCACATGGCCATCTCCATCTGGAACGGCCTCACCTGTCCAATCGCCAATCCGGCCAAAATCACCACCTTTGTAAGGGCCATGGACCTGATCAGGGCGCGGGACGATTTTGCCATGCGGTTTACGGAGTTTTTTTACAACCAGGAGGCACTGAAGAATAGTTAGTTAGTCGGAAAATATTAGTATTTATTAAAAACTAGATTGATGTCCTTATTTACTCCAGGCAGAAGATGGCAGCCTCCCTTTTTCCCTTTTAAAAAGGAGCCTTTCAGGAAAAGGGTTCTGAGAAAAATTGAACGCTGGATCAAGGGACCCTTGTTTGGCTGCAGGATGTGCGGAAACTGCCTCTTGCAGGAGACGGCCTTTGTCTGTCCCATGGAATGTCCCAAAGGAATGCGGAACGGCCCCTGTGGCGGATCCACACCGGAGCGTTGCTATGTGGATGAGACCCGGCCCTGCATCTGGTACAAAATCTATGACCGTTCCTTTAAGATGGGTCGTGAACATATGCTCCTGGAGGTATTGCCACCACTGGACTGGGATAAGGTTGGGACCGAAACCTGGGGAGATGTGATTCGGTCCATGCGGAAATTTGGATCAGGTTCTTTTATCAAGGACCGCTTCTCCAGCAATAGGGAGAAGAAAAGCCAGTCATGGGAAGCTGTATTTCAGCCGGTCAGACAACCATCCTGGTGGAAGGGAGATTCCCTCTACCATCCACCTGCCTATGAAGATCCCTTTTCAAAGCTGGAGAGAGAACTGAAATCAGGCAAATTCGTAATCACCGCCGAGGTCTCCCCACCCCTGAGCACTGCCACAGGAAAGCTGAAGCGCGATATTGCCATGGTAAAAGAACTGGTTGCAGCTATTAATTTTACTGATAGTGCTTCGGCCAGTCCCCGCATGTCAAGCATGGCATGCAGCAAGATAGCTGCAGAACTGGGTGCCGATCCGGTATTACAGATTGCTGCAAGGGATAAGACCCGCAGTGGTTTGCAATCGGATATCATGGGAGCCAATGTGATGGGCGTTCATAATGTACTCTGTATTACGGGCGATAATGCACGGATCGGACCTACACCCACCAGCAATACCAACATCCTGGATATGGATGCCATCCAGATGCTCTGGATCCTTCGAAGGATGCGGGACGAAGGAATCTACCTGGATGGACGGAAAATGAAATCACCACCCGAGCTCTTCCTGGGAGCAGCAGCCTCTCCCTTTGCCTCAGAACCAAGGTTCCAGGCACTCAGGGAAGAAAAAAAGATCAATGCCGGGGCACAGTTTTTCCAGACTAACCTGATCTATGATCCAAAGGGACTGGAGCTCTGGCTGGAGGAGCTTGATAAGAGAAATATCCTGGATAAAGTCTATATCCTGGCCGGGGTGACTCCCATTCGAAGTAATCGAATGGCTCAGTACCTGCACCATAACATTCCAGGGGTCAGGGTCCCTCAAGCCATTCTGGATCGTTTTGAGGCAAGTAGAGAAGATGATTATGAAGAACTTGGCGTGGAAATCGCCCTGGAGATCATGGAGCAAATCAAAGGCTTACAGGGCCTAAATGGCTTCCACCTTATGTCGGTAGGATGGGAAGCTATTGTGCCCCGCATCATCAGTGAAGCCGGTTTAAGCTGAACGTATCTGACTCAGATAGAACCTGGGTCAGGGCTTCTTAAAGTCAATTTCCAGGAAAATGCAATTTTAAGTTTTACCATAGTTTGACTCTTATAATTATTAAATCCCATCTTTAACATGGAAGGTGGCCGATAACATCTGCACCCCCAGTGCCTCGCTGCGCTCACCAGGCGATCCGTTGCCCACATAGACCCAGTACTCTCCTGGTACTACTTCAGCTACACCCTCCTGGTTGATCTGCTCCAATGCCTGAGAGTCCAGTCTGAATGAAACCTCGGTGGATGAACCACTGCTCAACTCAACCCTGGTGAAATTCTTCAGCGACCACCGCGGCTGAATTCCATCTAAATCGGGCACCGAAACATAGAGCTGGACCACCTCTTCCGCATCTAGATGACCACTGTTTCTCACCTTCAATGAAACATGGATGGACTCACCGGGGGCGATTTCCTCTGTGTCAAGGAAAAGATCGTTGAATGAAAATTTCGTGTATGAAAGTCCAAATCCGAAGGGATAAAGTGGCTCGGATGTTATGTATCTGTAGGTACGCTCCGTCATGGAATAGTCCTCGTAAGGAGGCAACTGATCCACTGATTTGGGGAAGGTGATTGGCAGTTTTCCCGAGGGCACCTCGTTTCCAAAAATTAAATCAGCCACAGCATTACCACCCTCCTGTCCAGGGTACCAGGTCCAGAGGATGGCATCGGCAAGCTCCTCTACTTCAGGCATGGTAATGGGGCTTCCACCGGTCATCACCACAATTACCGGATGGTCGTGACCTGCTTTCAGCTTCCTAAGGTAATCCAGCTGATTGGAGGGGACACTCAGATCGAGCCTGTCGCCCTTACTGGGTGAAGCAAGCGACTCACCCTCTTCCCCTTCCAGCAACTGGGAAATACCCAGTACCACAATGGTGGCCTCATGATCAGCGGCTCCTCCGCTTGCCCAGTCCACCGGGTTAATGTTGTCCCAGTACTCCAGCACACCCATCCTGTAGTCCACCGTGGTTCCGGCACTTACCCTTGAGGTGATCCCCTCCAGAAAATTTACAAGATTAGAGCTAACACCATAGTAGTTGCCCAGTAATACGGTACTATTATTCGCCTGTGGTCCGGTTACATAGAGGGTTTTTAAATCCTTTTTCAATGGGAGTGCCCCATTGTTCTTTAACAATACCATGGACTTAAGGGCGGCCACATAGGCAATCTCTACATGTTCCTCACAATTGATTATACTTTCATTCACATCATTGTAAGGGTTCATGGACGGAGGATCAAACAATCCTAATTCGAAGCGGGTAATAAAAAGTTCCGCAAGCCTTGCATCGATTGTTTCCTCGCTTACCAGTCCGCGTGCCAACGCTTCTCCCAGGGCCTGGAAGGTATTGCCACAATTCAGGCTGACCCCCGCATTAATCGCCAAAGCAGCTGATTCTACCACATCCACGGTCACCTTGTGACCCGTATGAAAATCCTGAATGGCCCAACAATCGCTCAGGAAATGACCCTTGAATCCCCATTCCTTGAAGAGAATATCGCCAAGCAGTAAAGAACTGGCACAGGCAGGTTCTCCCAACACCCTGTTGTAGGCTCCCATAACCGATTCCACATTGGCCTCGGTAACCAGTGCCTTGAATGCAGGCAGATAGGTCTCATGCAAATCTTTCAGGCTGGTAATGGCATCAAACTCATGCCTCAGGGCCTCGGGACCCGAATGAACAGCATAATGCTTGGCACAAGCTCCTGTCTTCAGGTATTTGGGATCATCGCCCTGAAGTCCTCTTACCACCTCCATACCCAGTTGAGCAGTCAGGTAAGGATCTTCTCCGTAGGTCTCCATACCCCTTCCCCACCTGGGATCTCTGAATATATTTACATTGGGTGTCCAGAAGGTTAGCCCGGCGTACTGAGCATAGTTCCCTATCTCCTGGGAGATGGCAAATTTTGCTCTTGCCTCATCCGAAACAGCCGAATAGATGCTGAAGATCAGCTTCCTGTCAAATGTGGCTCCCAGGCCAATGGGCTGGGGAAACACGGTGGCCCTACCATTTCTGGCCACCCCGTGAAGCGCTTCACTCCACCAGTTGTATTCAGGTATTCCCAGCCTTTCTATGGCTACAGCATCATAAGTTAACTGACTGATCTTCTCCTCAATGGTCATTTCTCCAATCAGCATTTGTAAACGTTCCTCAAAAGAAAGATCGGGATTGTACCAGGCAAAAGCATAGGAAGGCTCTTAGTTTAGAAGGAATCAGCCTTAAAGGTAAAAATGTTGTCAAAAAAAAGAGGGACAATCGTCCCTCTTTTTAAAGTTAGCTGCTAAAATGAGTCATTAAGCATCGATATTGGCATACTTGGCATGCTTTTCAATAAACTCCCTGCGTGGTGGCACCTCGTCCCCCATCAACATGGAGAAAATACGGTCGGCCTCAGCCGCACTGTCAATGGTGACCTGCCTGAGGGTACGATTCTCAGGATTCATGGTGGTATCCCACAGTTGCTCCGCATTCATCTCACCCAGACCCTTGTAGCGCTGAATATGAATACCTGTCTCTTTTCCTCCACTTATCTCCGCAACAAAAGCCTCCCGCTCCTCCTCACTCCAGCAATAACGTTCATTCTTACCCTTGCGTATCAGGTAAAGTGGTGGCGTGGCAATATATAGATATCCATTTTGAATCAGCTCATTCATATACCTGAAGAAGAAGGTCATAATCAGGGTGGCAATGTGAGAGCCATCCACATCCGCATCGGTCATGATAATGATTTTGTGATAACGCAATCCATCCAGATTCAATGCCTTGCTATCCTCCTCGGTTCCCATCTTCACCCCCAAGGCAGTAAATATGTTTTTAATCTCCTCATTCTCATAGATCTTATGAACCATGGCCTTCTCCACATTCAGGATCTTTCCCCTGAGTGGCATAATGGCCTGGAACGCTCTGTCACGGCCCTGCTTCGCTGTCCCCCCTGCAGAGTCTCCCTCCACCAGGTAGATCTCGGTCAGCGCGGGATCCTTTTCAGAACAGTCGGCCAGTTTACCAGGCAGCCCGGCACCGGACAGGACGTTTTTTCGCTGGACCAGTTCCCTGGCTTTCCGTGCTGCATGGCGTGCCGTGGCCGCAAGGATCACCTTGGATACTATTTGCTTTGCATCTTTGGGGTGCTCCTCCAGATAGTGTGCCAAAGAGGCACTTACTGCCTGATCCACCACACCCATGATATCTGAGTTCCCCAGCTTGGTTTTGGTCTGACCTTCAAACTGAGGCTCAGCAACCTTAACAGAGATAATAGCAGTGAGCCCCTCGCGAAAGTCATCCCCACTGATATCAAACTTCAGTTTGGCCAGCATCCCTGATTTCTCAGCATAAGTTTTCAGGGTCCTGGTCAGTCCCCTTCGGAAACCCGAAAGGTGTGTTCCTCCTTCAATGGTATTGATGTTATTGACATAGGAGTGAACATTCTCCGAGAATGAAGTATTGTATTGAAGGGCAATCTCTACCGGAACATTATTCTTTTCTGTATCGATATGTACTACATCTTCGATGAGTGATTCTCGCGTAGCATCCAGGAAAGCCACAAACTCCTTGAGACCCTCTTCAGAGTAAAATTCATCTTTACGAAAGCCATGTCCATTGCCGTTTTCGTTCCCGCTACCGTTTCCATTCTCCTCCTTCTCACGAAGATCCGTAATGTTCAGACGAATTCCTTTGTTCAGAAACGCCAGCTCCCGGAGCCTGGATGCAAGGATCTCATACTTAAACTCTGTTACGGTGAAAATAGTATCATCGGGCTTGAAGGTTACAATGGTTCCGGTCTTTTGGGTGGTACCCACCTCATTCACCGGAGCCTGGGGAATGCCCTTCTTATAGTTCTGTACATAAACCTTACCATCGCGATGAACTTCGGCTTTCAGGTCAGCTGAAAGGGCATTTACACAGGATACACCCACCCCGTGTAGTCCACCCGACACCTTATAAGAATCCTTATCAAATTTCCCGCCGGCATGAAGCACAGTCATAACCACTTCCAGGGCCGACCGCCCCTCCTTTTCATGCATATCGATGGGAATTCCCCGGCCATCATCCACAACCGTAATCGAGTTGTCTTCATTGATGGTGACATCAATCTGGCTGCAGTGACCTGCCAGCGCTTCATCAATGGAGTTGTCAACTACCTCATAAACCAGGTGATGCAGTCCTTTTTCACTGAGATCACCAATATACATAGCCGGACGTTTACGTACTGCTTCCAATCCTTCAAGGACCTGAATACTATCCGCTGAATAACTCTGTTTATTTAACTCTTCACTCATTATCTCGCTTCTTTATTTATTTAAATGACGGTCCACAACCATCTATAAAATTCCCGTTAATTTATTGTGAATTTAATCCCTCCTAAAAACCTGTAAGTGGTTTTACTCCCCTTCGATTTGCCAATTTGGATAACAATTTTTAAACGCTTGATTTACAATACTTTGAAAATTAATTCCAAGCCTTCTAATAATTGCTGTAAAAGTAGCAAAAATTATCATTTTTACAAGCCCGGAAAGCCTTGAAAACCAGTGAAGTTATTAACAGAAAATAGTACAGAATTAGGACTCAGTTTTTGGTTCCGAAATCCAGTTTATGATTCACCTCTCTGACTACCCTGTAAGCCAATCGTTTTCCATATTGATCCAGGAACAAGCGAACCGCTTCAGGATCTCGTTTGGAAAGCTCCCTGAGTGCCCAGGAGAGCGCTTTCGGTATCATATCATGGGGATCATCCACCACCTGTTCACAAACAGCTATGGTCCGGGGTGTATCGCCGGTCCCTCCGCGACTCTTCAGGTTCAGAGCCACGGTAGAAACCTCGGCCACCCTGCGATCCCAGAAGTTATCCGATTTCAGCAACTTATCAATGTGCTTATCCTTAACCACACCCCTTCCCCATAGTACCCCGTAAATTCCAACTGTAAAGTGATCAACCGAGGCCCAGTTTTCCAGGAAGGATAATTGGCCCTTAATGCCTTTATCAGTTCTTTATTTCGGGGTTGGCCACCCCGATTACCTCCTGCGAGCCTGGAGCAAAATACCTGATCTGTTGTTTGCATTTTTCTGTGGAAAGCTCAGAAAGAGCTTCCCGAAGCTCCCTCCATCTTAGGTGCTTTTCATGTCTTCCTGGAAAAAACCTTCCAGTGCAGCCACGAAAGTCCCCAGACTAGGCATCTTCCTGGCCAGTCCATGAGTAAAGTGATTGAAGTCCAGTTTCCGAATCACCGCATTTAGCCGGTCCCTCTTCTTTGTATAGTCATGTCCCACAAGCTGGTAAGCAGCTTTCATATCTGCTGCCGGACGATCTCTGTCCTCCATGTTTTCTGTCTTCGGGTTAAAGCCCAGATGCTTCTCGATAAATTCAGGTGTTAGTTTGCCCGAAACCTTTCTCAGGTGCCTGTACTCACCCAGGAACCAGGCTTCGGTCTCCATAACTGCCAGATATATCCGGGTAGATGCCTTCTTCTGTGGCAGCCTGTAATTCAGTCCCTTTAGCAATTTAGGCACCTCATCGTGCTGGAAATTGGGATATGCATCCCTAAGTCCCATAATCGCTGTATACCCGCTGCGAACCAGCTTATCTCGATGTGCCATCAGGTAACCTTTCACATTGGTCTCCCCTCCGCAATCATAGACCATGATATAGTAGTCAGTGTTCCTTTCCACGTGTGCAGCCCGCATCACGGTAAAGGACATTCGTACATTATGTCCCCCGGTAATCTTAACGGTTTGAATAGCAATCCTGTTACGATCCAGCACCGCCTGAAGCAAATGCCTGACCAGGATCTGTTCGGTAAGTCCCTCTACAAATATCGCCAGCTTCCTCATTCTCCCTGCTCTTCATCCGGCTCTTCGTCACTGAATCCCGCTTTGAAGAATTCACTGGCATAGAAATCAAAATTGTTCAGGCCAGTAAATTTGAACTCCTCAAAGATATCTTTTGAGTTTTCGTAGTTGTAGAGGCTGATCTTTTGTCCCTCGCGCATGATCACTGCCCAGTGTTCAATATCCACAGCATTCATGATAAAGGAATCGTTGGTGGACATAATCAGCTGTATTTTTGCCTCCCCGGCCTTGGCTATCAATACCTGCACCAGGTGTTTGGCCCTTGAGAAATCCAGTCCCTCCCCAATGTCATCGATAATTACAAAACCCTTATGCCCGCACAGGATATAGTAATTCACCTGTACCAGCACCGAGAAAGCACGGAACATCCCCTGGGACATATCCCGCTGGGTTACTTGTTTCTCCAATCCCTTCTCCGTGGTATACACTGCATAACGATCCTGGCTGGTCCCACTGAAGCGTTCCGAAAAGTGGATGACTCCAAAGTCCTTCAGATCATAGCCGATCTGCTGCATATCCTTCAGAATCAGTTCCCGGAACTGCGGGAATTCCTCCTCGGCAACGGTGATAGCCGGCACCAGCGAAGAACTCGTATCACTCCAATCCATCTCCCTGGCCTCGAAAGAGGACTTCAAGGCATATCTGGTTTTCCCCAGGTCGCCACTGAAATCAAATCTTCTGAGGCTGACAGCCCATCCATGGATAATCTCGATAAAAGGATGCTGCAGCCTGTCGCGTTTGGCATAGCAGACAAGCTGATTGTGGGGTATCTCGAATTCCAGGAAAATGGACCCGGGAGTTGATTCATACTTGATAATCCCTGCTCCACCCTCTCCCCTGTCCAGAACCAGTTCCTCTTCCATGTATAGCCTCTCCATATGAATGGTTCCCAGGTCATACTCCAGCTCATACTTCATAAAACTCTCACTGTTCTTAAAGAGTAATTCATAACTCACAGGACCGGAAACAGTGGTTCCCTTGCCCAAAAGCATGCAAACCACCTCGGACAGGGCATTCAGGGTGCGGGTTTTCCCGCTGGAATTCTTGCCTACCACCAGATTGATCTCGCCCAGGCTCACATTATCAATCAGCCACTCAATGTTCTGGCCGGCATTTTCGCGAAAAGTAAAACTTTGAAGGTACATGGGAAGAAGTTAGTGGGTTAGTGGGTTAGATTATAAAGCATACTTAAACCCTAGCATTACCCTGAACCTGTAGGCAGGATATTGATTGTAGAGATAGTATTTCTGGGCAGCCAGGTTATTGAAACGTGCCCAGAAAGAAAGGAGCTTGCTGTAGCGGTATTCCAGTCCCAGGTTGGCATCAAAGGTAAGTGGGAGAGTCTCCTCCAGGGACGGATCGAAGTTCTCGTAATAGCGAGCCCCTATGGTATAAAAGCCAACATTCAGGATGATCTTATCAGCCATATTATAACGCGCTTGCAGGGAGATGTCGAATTTAGGTTTGTTCCAGGGCTGATCCAGGCTGACCATGGTGGCATAACTGTAGCAATTTCCTTTCAGGAAGATCTTAAAGGATTCGGAGGGCCGTACACTTAGCTCCCCATGCAGGGTAGCCAGGGTCACATCGTCGTAAACCACCCGAAACTGATTCATAAGCGGGTCACTATTATCATTTACATAGAAATAGGCATCGTCAATAATTGAATAGCTTGCCTTCAGATTATAAGCAAGGGCTCGCGAAAAGCGTCCTTTCAATCCAAAGTACCCGATGAGCTTGTGGTCGGTGGGACGAACCGTTAATCCGGGAACCACATAGGGATTCTCCTCTACGGTACTACGAAAGGAATTGGTTTCCAGATAGCCATTTACCCCGAAATAGGGTACTATCACCTCTTCCACCATATTAAAAGTAAAGGTGGCTCTGGGATATATATGGGGGGTAAACTCCCCGCCTGTAACAGTTCCATAGACATTGAATCCTGCTGTAAATCGCCACTGGGACGAACCTTTGGCCACATAAGGATTGAGCCAAAAAGTAGTCTGACTGCCCACCAGGGTATCCCAGTCGGAAAGGTGACCAAGCCATTCGCCACCGAGCTCTCCTCCAATATCCACTACCCTCAGGGCCTTATCAAACTCAAAAGCGGCTTTTGCCCCGTGTTCGCTTTGGTCAAACTGGTGGCTAAAGTAGTGGTACTCCAGTGCGCCATCATAATTTACATGAAAAGAATCGGCATGCATGGAGTGAAGACCAAGAGCTCCCTGGGCTGTGAAATAGGGCTGAACCGCATCTTCCCTGTTCAACATGGTATCCAGCGAAGGATCAACGCCATAGTGCACATAAGAATTGTAGGAAGCTCCTGCCGTATAGTCAAAAACATTTTTTTTAATAAACCGGCTGCCGTAGATATTGAAGTCATTCTCGTTAAAGCCTGCCGGCACTTTTTGATCATTGTCCAGCCTCAACTTCCCATTCATGGAATGGTGCTTGATGTTCAGGCCAAAGGTTCCGTTCCTGGAGCGCAATTGATTTATGGTCAGTTCAGCCAGCGGGGTCAGGTAATTACCCATCCCCAGTGTAAGCTCACTTTTGTACAGGCGTTCCAGGGGCATCTTTACCATTCTGGCTGCCTTAATAGGCTCAACCCTGTACTGACTGTCATACAATTTAGGATACAGCTGATAGCTGATCTCCGGAACTTCAAATTCGATCTCCTCATCCAGGCTGGGAAGCAAGTCAATCTTCTGAGCACCCGACAGCGTGGGAGAGTATGGCTTAACCACCCTTACTTCTTTCTGCTGCCCCATCATTGCCAGAGGTAACAGACATCCAAACACCCATACCAGTAATCTTTTCGAATATATCCTGAATTGTTTCATTTCAGTTGTTTTCATTAAAAATCAAAAGTCCGGTCAGCTATTGGACCGATGCCCTTTCCGGTGCTATATTACTCTCCGCTTCAGTTGTCAGTGCCGCCTTGCGTTGTTTCGCATTGGCTATAATCCCGTCATCGGGGATGGTATAATAGTCGATCAGGCTTTGAAGAGAGTTGATGGCAGAAAATTCATCCCCCTTCTCAATGTACACATCCGAAAGGGTCAGGAAGGCCATTCCCATCCAGTACTGGTGGGGGGTATTCATATTAATAAATTCATATACAAGCTCTTCGGCCAGATCCAGTTCTCCCCTGTCATAGAGAATGGAGATCATCATATATTTGGATTTCGCACCCTCCTTACTATTTACTTCATTGGCCACTTTCTCATAAAAATCATAGGCAAAATCCACCTCGTTCAATTCATGAAATGATCTGGCAATTTTGAAATTCGCCTCCCGAATATTCTCCTCCTGGATCTTATCGAGCTCAAGAACCTCCTGCGCTGCTGTTATGGTATTGCTATACTCGCCCAGCTCAAAATAACAGCGCATCAGTCCAAGTGTAGCATCAAAAATATTCGTTTTCTGCGCAGCCATCTCCAACATGGCCCTGTAGTAATCGGCTGCCCTGTGGTAGTCTTTTTCACGAAAAGAAATTTTCGATGCAGCTTCCAGGGCAGGTTCGGTAAACATGTTATAAGGCTGAGCAATAATATAGTCCAACGATTTAATCGCTTCATCATTCTGATTCAATTTCAGCTGGCAATCGGCCTTATAATAGTGTGCATTCAACAAGAATCTGCCCTGAGGAAAAGCATCCAGGTAGTCTGTGAATGCCCGTACGGTACCTTCACAATCATCCCGCATATAGACCAGTTCTGCTGCAGTATAGGATAGCGAATCTTCTTCCATTCGGCTTATATCCCGACCCAAACCTGTTAAAAAGACCAGGTAGCCATCCACATTGTCCTTCCGGACATAAATATTCTTTATGCTGGTCAGCGCATTTTCTGCCTCCGGCGTGCCCGGATAGTCAGTTGCCACTCGTTCATAATAAGTGAGCGCATGGTCGTAATCAGCAGCATTATAATAGATCAGTCCAAGCTGGTTCAGAGCGCTGTTGTTGTAACTGGAGTTACTGTGTTCATTTACCACCCGTTCATAGTAACTCTGAGCCTTCTTTGGCTGATTCAGCACTACATAAGATCTGCCAATTTCGAACAAAGCATCGTCTACAAATGCGGATTTAGGCTGCTCCGTAACAATCTTGTTCAGTACATCCACCTTCTCCTGTGTACGATCAAGCAGACCCAGGGTAAAACCTTTCTGGAACATGGCATAGTCCACATCGGCCTTTCCCATTGCAATACTCCTTTCGTAATACTCAATGGCCCTGGTATAATTACTTTGAATAAAGTAGCAATCGGCCATCCGGTTATAGGCATCCGATCTGTTGGGAGTGGATTTACCCTGCTCCATCCCCACGAATTTTCCGAACCAGTTGAGTGCGTCGCCATAGGACTTCTGATCGAAATAATAATATCCCAGGCTGTAATGACTCAGGGGATACTCCTCCTGTTGCTGAGCCCGTTCATCTTTTAGAAATTCGTCATAGTACATCCGTGCAGTCGTCCGGTCGCCCGTTCTATAGGCCGCTTCCCCCAGCCAGAAATAAGTTCTTGAAGCAATCACAGGATCGTATCCTGCATATTGAGTTGAAACTTCCAGAGCTTCCACCGCCTCATTGAATCTCAGGTTTTTATAGAGTTCCAGTCCCCTGTAGAAAGCCACCTTCTGATAGGCCCTTTCAATGTCTGCATCCTTCCTCCTGATCTTCTCAAGTGAAGTCATGGCCATGGAGTAGTTCCTGGTTCCAAGATAGGCCGTAACCAGGTAGTTGTAGGCATCATCCGTATTATCCGCTGCAGGGTAAGACCTGATATAGAGCTCCAGCGCACGTATGGCTTCATTAAAAGGATTATAGGAGAGCTCAAAGGTTACTTTGGCAAAATTGAACAGTGCATCCTGCTGAATCTTCGGATCAAATTTCATATTGGCCGCCTTGGAGAAGGCTATCAGGGCCTTCTTTTTCTCACCGCTCTTCAGGTAACAGTCGCCAAGGTGATAGAGTGAACTCTGTGCAATCTCAGTATTCCTGTAGCTTATCCCTTCAAACAACGGAAGGGCATTTTCATACTCCTTGTTATGATAGTAGGCATAAGCCAGCTGATAGCGGTCATGAATAGTATAGGTCTTTGTATTTGACTTATAGGTCTCCAGGTAGGGGATTGCCTCTTTGTATTCTTTCAGCATAAAATGGGACTCCCCTATAATCTTGGCTACCTCACCCAGTCTTCGCTCCGATACCGAATCCATCATAGGTGATGCATATTCAATTACCTCATCATACTTCTTCTGCATATAGAGAATCTGCGAAATGTAATAGGGTGCAATTCCACTAAATAAAGGATCACTATCAATATCCCTGAATCCCTTCAGGGCAGTCTCATAGTTCCCATCCACATAGTGAATATGCGAATAGTAGTAAGTAGCCGGACCCGTAAAGGATGATTCCGCCTCCAGTATCTCATAGAAATTAACCCGGGCATTTTCAAAGTCATGTCTTTTATAGTAGCTGTAACCTTTTTTAAAATAATACTCGGGCAGTTTTTCATTTCCTATTGTATAGCGGTCCACCCTGTTGTACCAGGAGATGCTTTTTGCCCAGTTGTTCTTATCGTAAAAGTAGTCGGCCACACGAAAGGCAGCCATGTCTACGAAAGGACTTTCCGGATATTCTGAGATAAAGCTATAGACCAGAAACTCAGAGTCATCATTTCTTAACTCCACTGCCGACATGGCCATGTAATAGGAGGCTTCGGAACGTATTTCGGACTTTGAGCCCGCGTGCTCTTCCAGAAAATTACCCAGTACCCTGCGTGCTGCACCATATTTTTGGCTTTCGTACAGCTCCAGTCCCCTCAAATAGTCGTTGTCTCCATAGTCATACACCGCACTCTTCTGACTGTAGGCCACAACTGAAACCAGCAGGAATACAAGGGGTGTGATTCTCTTTGTTGATCGGATCATATGCATGAGATTAACTTGATAAAAGTACGATAATTCCAGCCTGCTCATTTGGCCCTGTCTCTTTTTAATTAACAGTCGGATGTTAATTTTTAGTATGATTATAATTCTTAATTTAGCCAGATATTTTAGAAACTATGGCGCTGGACAATGTCATCTCCCTTGAAAATGCGGTAATTGGAGTCGATGACCATATCATACTGGAGCAGGTAAATCTTTCGGTCATGAAGGGCGAATTCGTTTATGTCATCGGCAGGGTTGGAAGCGGAAAAACCAGTCTGATTCTTACCCTGAATGCCGAGTTGCCCCTGAAAGAGGGAAGCGGTACGGTTGCAGGTTTTGGCCTGGAGAACCTTAAGCGTAAGGAGGTTCCAATGCTCAGAAGAAAGCTGGGAATCGTGTTCCAGGATTTCAAATTACTGAACGATCGCACTGTAGAAAGCAACCTGGAGTTTGCCCTGAAAGCCACAGGCTGGAAGAATAAGGATGAGATCAAAGATCGTATTGCTGATGTTCTTGAGCGGGTCGATCTGGGATATAAGGGATATAAAATGCCACACCAGCTTTCAGGAGGAGAACAGCAACGTGTGGTGATAGCCCGGGCGCTCTTAAATGACCCTGAAATCATTCTTGCCGATGAACCAACCGGCAACCTGGATCCGGCTACTTCGGACGATATCATGAATATCCTTGCAGAAATATCCAAAAACGGCAGAGCGGTGATGATGGCCACCCACAATTACAATCTCATCAAGCGCTTTCCCTCCAGAACACTGAAGTGTGAAGATAATAGACTCATACATGCCAATCTATCTGAGGCTGATTTTGACAGGTTGATCGAGAATGTATAGAAGCACTAATGGATCTGAAATCATATACCCTGAAGGAGCTGGAGACTTATCTTCGCCCCCTCTTTTCCGATGCGGAATATAGGGTACCCCTTTCCCCCCTGCGCCTTGATTCCTATCTAAGAAATCCAAGAGCAGAAGCTGCTGATCCTGTTCTGTTTGAATTGCTACAGGAAGGAGAATTGCTGGCTTACCGCACCCTGCTTCCCGATTGCTTTTTTGACAGGGATGGATTTCCCTACCGATTTGCATGGCTCAGTGGCAACTGGGTCCGTCCCGACAAAAGAAGGCAGGGCCTGTCCACCCGCTTGCTGGAGATGGCAGAAGAGCACTGGCAGGGACGCCTGATGTACACCAACTATGCACCGGATTCCAAAGCTCTGTATGATCATACCGGACGTTTCAGAGTCATTGCAAACAGGGAAGGGAAACGTTTCTACCTGAGATCTGCCACCGAAGAGCTCCTGGGTAAGCGCCTTGGATCGGGGAAACTGCTGCATTTCGCCGATCAGGTGGTCAATCAGCTTAGAGAGGGGAGCATTGAGAAGTTTAGACTCAGGGAGCAGGATTCATGCATGGTGAAACGAATTCCAGATTTTGATGAGAGCTATTCTGAGATTGTAAACACAATTCAAAAAGAATCCCTGTTCCGAAGAGACAGCCATATATTCAACTGGGCCCTGGAGAATCCCTGGGTCACCCAGGAATCAAGCCCAGCCCTTCAATACCAGTTCTCCTACCAGGCCAGGCGCTTCGAAAACATCCTCTACCACTTTAGCTGTAAAGATACCGGCAAGGAAGGTCTTGCCTGGCTCGTACTCCATAACAGGGTATTATCGGTACCCTACTTTTTTGCGGAAGAAAATCATTTGCTTCCATGCATGGCCGGAACCATTTTGAGAATCATGATCGATGAAGATTGTACCCATGCCACCCTTCGTAATCAGGCCCTCATAGAGAGTTTTAAACCTTTCCGAAGTATTTTTCTTTCTGTGCGAAAAATGCCCCAATTAATCTTTGCCCATGAAAAGCTACAGGATCTGCTCCCCGAAAAGACAGTGATTCATGATGGTGACGGGGATGTAATGTTTACCGGCTAGTACCTGAGAGAATTCCTCCCCAGTGGACTCTTTAAAAGATAATAAAGGTATTCCACTTTCAGTGCTTCAAGGGCCGAAGTTTCGTATTGTTCCATTGGAATACGCTGAACATAACCTGCTTTACCCGTCCGCTTCAGTCCGGATGTTCCCATCAGTATTGTTGCAACCTCTTCATCCAGCAGGCTGTTAATAACCCCTTTAGGAATTCCATTGCTGGTAAAAGGAAAGGAAAAATATCGGGTGGAAATTTTAAAACGATCTTGCAGATCCCTTATGCTGGCTCCAAGCTGTTCTATCATTTCCTCTGGCTCAAGGCCCCCGAAATCTCTGTGATCAGACGAGTGAGCTCCAAGGGTAAAACCCCAGTCAAGCAAATCCTTTATCTCACGGCTGTTCATGTAGACCGGTCTGGATCGCAGGTAAGCAGAAAAATCAAGTTCCGCTTGTCTGGCCAAGGCATCCAGAAGAGTACGCTGATCGTAACCAATCATCATAATCGAAGCCTCTACCTGCTCCTGGGCAATCTTAAGAAATTCCGAGATCCTTTCCTTTGCCCTGCAATCCTCCCGGATCTGGTGAATCAGCAAGCTTGCTTTGTACCGGTAGAAAAGAGCCTTATTATCTATAAACTTATTGTTCAGAAAAAAAGTCGCCGGAATCCCTTTTCGCTTTAACAGCGGAGCAATCAGCTCATGGCAGCCCTTAAGACCATCATCAAAAGTAAGCACCATAGCGGGCTTTCTCTTCTTCTCCACAGGCTTATCCAGGTATTCTCCCAGGCTAAGTGGTTCGAACAGCTTTAGGAGCTGATCAAGATCCCGCTCAAAATCCACTGTTTTAATTAGCTTATAGAGGTGACTGATATGTGGAAGATCCCGATCAGAAATGGTATGGTAGAATGGAAATATCACCGACTGTCCCGACCATCTGATCATACCTTGAAGCTTCGCAGGGCGTGCGAGCGATAAAAGTCGTTTCCGGGTAAGATTGTTCATGCTATCGTAACTTGTTTAGTGTGCCCGGCAGACGGCTGAAACTAACTCCCTGGTAAATTTCCGGCTGAGCACCAAATCCGCTAAAGAAGCGTGCCACCGAAGGAATATTTGAACCCTCAAAATCCAGGATTGTGCCCGACTTTGCATGATCCCGGATAAAGGCATCCACGATCCTGAACATCCCCCTGCGCTCTTTTCCTGTTGGGCTTGAGGCTGACAGCAGGTATATTGCCCTTGTTTTACTAAAGGCGAAGAAAGCAGCAGCAATCACCTCATCACCTTTCCTGACGGCATAGATTTTACCTGCCCCTCTGTCCTGAATGGTTTCAAACAACTTGACCAGCCCCCTGTAATCCTCTTCAGAGCGTTTGATAACATCATTTTCCCTTTTCAATCTGACCAGTTCCTGAACAGGAACCTTGTGATCTACCAGATCATCGTACTCCTGTGACTTTCTTACATTTCTTTTGGTATTGGTGGAGAAAACCTTATGCTGCCTCTCATATTTCCAGTCCAGCTTAATCACATAATTTGATTTATCATCCACCAGGAAGGGTTTCTTTTCTCCCACCAGGTTTTTGGCATTGAAATTCATGCCTGCAAACCTGAATTTTTTATAAAGGATGCGCAGCATCTCACGAATCAGTTCAGGATCCACATATTCCCTGCTGAATACCCCCAGCTGCTGAGTATAAAAAGGCTGGTAAATATATTTCATACCTGCCTTCCTCTTCCAAACCACCGGCATTACAAAGCGGTAATCCTCCACCACTATGGCCGACCATTTTTCAGAGACAGCATCCAAGTACCATGTATAGGGATAGAGTGTCTCGGCAGGCGACTCGGCAATAAGTCGATCCCACCTTTCCTCGTCAATCTCTTTTCGCGGTAAAAATTTTATTTTCAAACCTCTAATTTTTCTTTCTACCAGACACCAGGCACTATTTCCCTTGGCACTATTACACTCATTAAATCTCCAGATTAACTACTGTGATACCCGCCCCGCCCTGGTCCACATGGGCATCCCCGTACCACTCCACCAGGTCCACCGAATGGAGGTACTCTCGGATCAACTGACGAAGGATGCCATTTCCTTTCCCATGGAGAATCCGAAGCTCCCGGGCATTGACCATGATGGCCATATCAATAAAATCAACCACTATGCCCATAGCCTCATCCGCGCGCTTTCCTCGCAAGTCTATATCCGGACGGAACTGCACCCTGCGGGTGCTCACATTCCAGTCGCCCAGGTTTACCCTGGATTGATCCTTCTTCCTGAGCCGGACAGACTCCTCTGACTTGATCTTCTCCAGTTTTCCAAGTTTGGTATTGGTCTTAAGCATTCCAAAAGCCACCACACAATTTTTCCCCTTGATCTCCATCACCTCCCCGGCAGCCTCCTGTCCCTCAATCCTCACCAGGTCTCCCACCCGGATTTCGGGATCTTCCTTCACCTGCTTCTGGGCCAGTGTCTTTTTCGAACGCTGTCTCAGATCGGGCCACCTGGTTTCCAGTTCACTTCCCCTGCGGCGGATTTCCTTCAGTCTTTGCTCTACCTGCTGCTCCTCTTTTCCCTTCTCCACCTCCACTTGCTCCCGGAATTCCTCAAGCTCCTTTCGCACCTCCCGGGTACGCTCCTTTTCCGCCTCAGCTTCCTTGATCTCCCTGATGGTCTGTTCAATCTTTTTATTGGCCCCCGAGAGCATCTCATCGGCCCTGGTCTTCGCTTCCTTCACAATGGCCTTCCGCTGCTTTTCACTCTCCTGGAGTTCGCTCTCATAACGTCCCATCAGTTCCTCCAGCTTTCGTTCCGACTGCCTGATTTTCTGACGTTTTCCTTCCCAGTATTTTTTATCCCTGAGAATTTCCCGCAGGTGCTTATCAAAGTCAATATGATCCTGTCCCACTTTTTCCGAAGCAGAGCTGAGTACATCTTCGGGAAGACCTATTTTCCGGGCAATCTCAAAGGCAAATGAACTACCGGGCTTACCCACCTGTAGCTGATAGAGAGGCTGCATACGCTGGTTATCAAACAACATGGCCCCGTTTATTATTCCTTCCGCAGAAGTTGCATAGTGTTTCAGGCTGGTATAGTGGGTGGTAATAATACCACCGGTCCCCGACTGGTTCAGCTGCTCCAGGATCGACTCGGCAATGGCACCACCCAGCATGGGCTCTGTACCGGTCCCAAACTCATCAATGAGCACCAGGGTATCTGTGGCTGCATGCTTCAGAAAATACTTCATGTTATGCAGGTGCGAGCTGTAGGTACTCAGATCATTATCGATGGACTGCTCATCCCCTATATCAATAAAGATACCAGCAAAAACACCAAATACCGATGAACTATCACAGGGAACAAGCATTCCACACTGCAGCATATACTGCAAGAGGCCAATGGTTTTCAGGCAAACCGATTTTCCGCCGGCATTGGGACCTGAAATCAGGAGAATTCGATTGTTCTCCGCCAGGTGAAAGGAGAGAGGAACCACCTCTTTCTTTTCAGCCTTATGAGCCAGGTAGAGCAAGGGATGCCGTGCCTCCTTCCAATCGAAGATCCGCTCATTTTTCAGCTGGGGCCTTATGGCTCCCATGCGTATTGCAAAAAGAGCACGTGCCCGGATGAAGTCGATGGTGGTCAGAAAGTCCTGGGAGGAAAGCAGATCGGAAATATAGGGGCGTATATCTGCGGTGAATTCCAGCAAAATTTGAATAATCTCCCTGCGCTCGGCATACTCCAGCTCCCTGATTTCATTGGAGAGTTCCACCACCTCGGCAGGTTCAATAAAGACCGTTTTTCCGGTGGCCGATTCATCATGAATCATACCTCCCAGCTTCCGCTTATTACCTGCCATCACGGGAATAACAGGACGACCATCCCGGTAGGTTGGGACCGCATCGGTATCCACCCAGCCTTCGCGCTGAGCCCTGCTCATGACCTGGTTCAGTTTTTTGGAAACCGCGCCCTGTCTCTCATGCTGACTCCTTCTGATCTGTTGCAGGGCCGATGAGGCATTGTCACGAATCTGACCATGCTTGTTCAGTATCTTCTGAATCCGGTCCCCCACAAAGGGAAAGATTTTCACCGGCCGGCACAACTCACTGAGAACAGGATATTTTTCCTCATCGTCCGTTTTGAAAAAATTCAGGATGGCACGGATCGAATCCAGACTCTTCTGTAGACCGAATACCTCCTCAGTCATCAGGTAGGTTCCCTCCACCTCTGTCTTTTTCAAGGCCTCGCGATTATCAATAAAATGCTGAATGGGAAAGTCATCTTCGCTCTGATTGATCTCCCTGAATTCCTCAACCAGTTTCAGCTCCTGGAGAATGGAATCAAAATCCTGCATAAATACCATCTCATCGACACGTTCCCTTCCTGGATCAAAGAGGCAATGTTCCTTGACCAGCTCTCGTATGCGGTCAAAACCAATTTTCGATTCAAATTGTTCCGGGTAGATCAAATCAAGCTTTTTTGCCCTTCAAAAGTAACAAAAAAGGGTTCTCCTCTTTGAAAAAAAAGTTAGCTTTATCTCAACAACATAAAATCCCCAAAACTCCAATGGCAAAAAGAAAAATCAAGATGGGAATGGTCGGTGGAGGAACCGATGCATTCATTGGGGCGATTCACCGTCTCGCTGCATTAATGGATAACCAGATTGAACTGGTTTGTGGCTGTTTTAGCGTCAATCCTGAAATCTCAAAGGAATCGGGCAAACTCTACTTCCTACCCGAGGAAAGAGTTTATGAAAGCTATAAGGAAATGTTTGAAAAAGAGGCTCAACTGCCAGAAGACCTACGCATGGATTTTGTATCCATCGTCACGCCCAACTTTGTGCATTTCGACCCGGCCATGATGGCCCTGGATAAGGGATTTCATGTGGTACTTGATAAACCGATCACTTTCACTCTGGATGAAGCCCTTCGACTTAAGGAGAAAATTGATTCCAGCGGTTTGACTTTCGCCCTGACTCATACCTATTCGGGTTACCCGGCTGTTAAACATGCAAAAAAGATGATCGCCGAAGGCGCCCTGGGCAAGATTCGCAAGGTGTATGTGGAGTACCCCCAGGGATGGCTTTCTTCGAATGTGGAGGACATGGGTAACGCTCAGGCCAGCTGGCGGACCGATCCCAAACGTTCGGGAAAGGCAGGATGCATGGGCGATATCGGTACCCATGCCCATCACCTGGCCGAATATATGACGGGCCTGAAAGTAACTGAACTTTGTGCCGAACTAAATGTGTTTGTTCCCAATCGCCGATTGGATGATGATGGCGCTGCCCTGCTGCGTTTTGACAACGGCGCCAGGGGTGTACTCATTGCCACCCAGGTGGCTGCAGGCGAAGAAAATGCCATCAATATCCGGATTTATGGAGAAAAAGGGGGGATGGAATGGGCACAGATGGAACCTAATTCCCTGATTATGAAGTGGCCAAACGCCCCTATGCAGGTATTGCGTGTGGGAACAAGCATGGACAGTGAAATAGCAGCGCATAATACCCGGGCCCCAGGTGGACACCCGGAAGGATATTTGGAAGCCTTTGCAAATATTTACCGTAATTTTAGTCTGACCATTAGGGCCAGGGCAAAGGGAGAGGAGCCAACAGCTGAAATGCTGGATTTCCCGGGCGTGGAGGATGGTATTCGAGGCATGCAATTCATCGATACGGTTGTTAATGCAGGCTACAATGATGAGGTGAAATGGGTGAAATTCGGGGAAGAAGTTTAACGCATACAACAAATATGGAATACGGATTTATCTTTGATATGGATGGCGTAGTTATCGACAGCAATCCATATCATAAGATTGCCTGGGAGAAATTCCTGACCAAGCTTGGACACCCATTCGACAACAAGCTCTTTGACGATGTCCTTTCAGGACGGACCGGTCCCACTTCACTTCGTTTACTTTTTGGTAATGACCTTCCCCGGGAGAAGCTGGACCTTTACCTGGAAGAGGTGGACAGCAATTACCAGAATATCCTGCGTCAGTCGCGGAAGGTATTAGCAATAGCCGGGGTGCACAAGATCCTCGATCAGATCAGCAAGAACGGATTCAGGCTGGCCCTGGCCACCTCGGCTCCCTCAGTGAATATTGAACTGGGACTTAAGAAGCTGAAGCTGGAAAACACCTTCGAACATATCGTTGGCAAAGTGGATGTGACACATGGAAAACCCCATCCCGAGGTCTACCTGACCACCCTGGAGCGATTGGGAATGGAGGCAAAAAACTGCATTGTATTCGAGGACTCCAAAGCAGGCATACAATCGGCCATAAGCGCCGGCATCAAGGTGGTGGGCATTGCATCCGCTCTTAGCAAAGAGGAATTGCTGGATGAGGGTGTCTCCCTGGTTGTGGATGACTTTACGGAACTCGAACTGGAGCAAGTACTTTCACTCTTAAGATAGTTACATATGAAAAGCTTAACAAAACAGTACGCAGGATTTGTATAGCTATTGTTCCTTGCATTTATTGTATTTGCATGTAATAACAATCCCTCTGAAATATCCCGTCCCAACATTCTGTTTATTCCGGTTGATGATCTTCGGCCGGATCTGGGTTGTTATGGAAACACAAGCATTCTCAGTCCCAATATTGCCTCTGGCCCATAATCAGTTTAAACCTGTGGGCAGTCCGGTATATGCCATGCATGGTGACCAGGAGCTCAGAAGCTATGACGATTGCCACGATCTTCCATGGCCCGGAGAGGAGCCCTGGGATGAAGCCCGCCAGCGGGAACTCATTCATGGATACTATGCCAGTGTCTCTTATACAGATGCGCAGGTGGGTAGGCTCCTGGATGAACTAGACAGGCTGGGAATCAGGAAAAATACCATTGTTGTTCTCTGGGGAGATCATGGCTGGAAACTGGGAGAACACAACGGCTGGTGCAAACAGACCAACTATGAGATAGACACAAGAGTGCCTATGATTTTCAGTGGCTATGGAGTAGAAGCGAAAGCTGAAAAAAGCAGGGCCCTGACCGAATTTGTGGATATCTACCCTACCCTCTGTGAAATGGCAGATCTCCCGATCCCCGGTCACATGCAGGGAAGCAGCCTTGTCCCCCTGCTATCTGATCCGGATAAGCCCTGGAAAAAGGCAGCCTTCAGTCAGTTCCTCCTGGGCCGCTTTGGTCCCCCGGAAACAAGGGAGCAAGAGCCCATGGGCTATGCCATACGAACGGATCAGTACCGCTATGTGGAATGGTACACCTGGAATAAAGAGTTGAAAAAGCCGGAAGTTTTACTTTCCAGCGAGTTGTTTGACCAAAACTCTGATCCGGATGAAAACATGAACCTTGCCAGTGATTCTTTTTATGAACAGATAAAAGATACGCTGTCCCTGCAGTTGAGACAAGG
>JAOZQY010000162.1 GCA_029931975.1 Bacteroidales bacterium
TTTTGAATAAAGGAAACGGCTCCTTCAATTTCAGGAGCAACTGTAATTAATCTGACGCCATTTTAATCGTTTTATTGATTATAACTATACTATTCGGATGAGAGCTCCCCAAAGTAGGCAGACTGGTGATAATCTGGTGTTCCGGTTCCAACCGGATTCCAGCTTACAAGATGGGCTTGTGCCTTAAGTCCTTTCAAAACTATATCCTTTGTAATAAGTTTCATTCTCGTTGGGTCTCCATTGCTGTGGAATTTACTCAATTTCAGCAACCGCAAATTACTATTTCAGGTCTTCTTCCCATTGTTGAAATTCCATTAAAATATCCTCATTGCTGATAAATGGTTTATAAACCATCCGGGCGCGAAATGAATACTCTTTTCCCTGTTTTACTTCAGGAATTATAAACTGAAAATCCCAGGCCGGGTTGCTTGGCCCGCCTCCGGTGGGCGATTGGGAAAAACGAATTACTTCGCGCGTATCAAACATAAATGCCGAAACCATATTGTGAAACCTGCCATAATAAAAGGGGAGTTCGTATCTGTAGTCAGAAAAATGGTTGGCCAGTGTGATATTGAAATTTGGTGCAAAATAGTGATCAGCAGCATCGTCATTTAGTGAAAGATGTGTACTCTCTTCACCATGCTTTGCAGAAAATGCTGAAATCCATTCTGAAGTGCTCTGGCCTTTATTATATCCCCTGAAATAAATGTGTTTATCTTTTGGAGAGAGAATATAGCTGGCAAAGAATAATCCGGCATAGTCGTGTTTGAAGAATTCTTCCGAGTGTATCACACAACGAAATGTAACATCAATATAACATGGAGGAACAACTTTAAAAGTTGTAAGCATTTCCAGCTGTGAGAATGGGCCGGGGGCCTGATAAAGCGACACTTCATTATTCTCCTGCAGGAAAAGCTCCATTGGGTTTGTGCGCGGTTCAAAGCGTTCGGCAAGTGAATCACCGCCAAAAATATGTTCAAGATTGAACCCTGCATACCTGGGTTCGAACAAAGTAGAGTCCTGCGCCGAATGATACAGTGCTGAAATTCCGTTATAGCCTGCCAGATGCGTATCACCGTATGCTTCATTATTCACAAACGATATTCTGAGATCGCCTTCCTCAATACTAACACTTGTCAATGACTCAAGGTTTTCAGGTCGCAGGTTTTTCTCTGATATACAGCTTTGCTCCAGAAAAACAAACCATCCAAAAACAAGGATTAACACATAATTATAGCTTTTCTGAGACATTATTATCATATTTATCCTGTTTCAATAATCGATCATAAAGCAGTTGGACTCTTTTAATCCGTGTTTGATTCTCTTCTTCAATTTGTCCGGAATATAGCAGATAGCTATTCAAATCGGTAAACCTTGTTTTTATTGATTTGTCTTTTTCCAGAATACTTTCCAGGCTGCTTAATACTTCCGGGAGCATTTCCTTGTTGAATTCACGGCTGTTCACAAGCACTTCAACTTGTTTAAAGCTCAGGTAGTTTTCCCTGATGTCTGACATTAATTTGAAATGTGCAAATTCATCCTGGTTTTTCAGTGGCATAAGCTTATGAATTGTCTTCTGATCTTGTCTGGCCGAATCAAGAAGCATTGCAACAGTTAGTTCGTTGTTATTTTCAACTCTCCCATCAATAACCTGATAAGGCATTCCCTTTAGTGCTTTCCAAAACTGAAGAGACTGTTTTTTGTCTAAACCAAAACGTTCATTGCAATAGGAAACAATAAAATTTTCAATATCCAGACCTTCTGTATCATCAAAACTTTGTGCATAAGCTGCTACTAAAATCCGGAATCCGGAGATTGGATAGACGTTACGTATGGGGATTAAATCTGTTATGGTCTGTTTATCTTCAAAAACTGTTGAGTACTCGCCTGATGTTGACCATGATGTCATTATCACACCCTTATAACCGACATCTCTACACATTGGGATAAAATCACGTATATTCCTGATGTGCTTATCCCAGCATGTTAAATAGAAATTGTCTGGACTGCTTCTTAGTGCCGGTGCTCCCCAAATATCAAAACCTCTTTTAGTTATTTCTTCCGGGTCGCCAAAACGATCCAGTGCCCAGCCATAATTCCAAACCATAAACACGGTTTCTTTGGGTAGCAGTGATAGTTCTTCGGGGTATGTGGTTGCAATATCAGACCACAGAACAGGGATTTTATCAAGAGAGACTACAATATCGCACACCATTTTAAGATGATCGGCAATTAGTTTTGCTATTCCCTCTTTTTCCACTTTCTCTCTGCACTTATCGCAATGTCCCAAAAGATAAGCCTCATCTCCACCAATATGAAAATATTCAGAGGGGTGTGCCTCTGCCATTTCAGTAATCAGGTCTGTTAATAATTCCTTGTTAAGCTCAGGCTCCAGGGGGCAAATCTGAGACACTTCCTTATGATCTTCTCTTTGATCTGCATAGCGGGCATGCCTCAGGATATATTCCATATGTCCCAATGATTGCTGAAGTGGAATCACATCAATATTTAGTTTTTCGCAATGGGATATAAATTCATCAATCTCATCTTTTGTATAGGCGTACTTATTCGAAATTATTGGGTGTGTTTCAAAAGGGAATGTTGCTTCCCACTCCATAAGAAGGGTATTGATACCAAAGGATGCCAACTCGCTTGCAAAATCTTTTAGCGCATCAGGTTTCATTACCTGAATACGTAAATCGAGATGAAAGCCTACGACTTTGAAGTCTTCATTTTTATTTATGTTGGTTTGCGAAATTGCAAAACTGCTGCTCATTGTGAGCAGGATAAATGCCAGGATGGTTCTTAGTTTTATTGTTTTCATTATTTGTAGTTTGCATTTAACTTATATCCTTTACCAGATTATTCATCCTCCCACTCATCGTATTCATTTTCAATACTCTTAAGCCATACTTTTCTTTTGTCAATCATATCCCAATCTCCAAGAATTCTTTTAGGTGCTCTTTGTGCTTTGTTTGGTATTGGAAGTAATTTTTCGGCAGGTTTTTGCTGATACCAGTATGCAACGCTTGCCAGGTCGATATTCATATTGTTGTTATGTCCGTGTTCTATTGAGAACTTCAAAGATTTGTCAAAATATACAGGGTCTGTGATATGAAAACGATAAACGTGACTCCTTCCAAACCAGCCAATATTTTCGTTAACCCTTGGTGCACCATAAAATGGATATTGAAATTTGGTTTTCGGCCCCCATGAAGTATTGAAATAATCTTCGGTACCGGTTCCATTCAATGTTGGCGTTTTATCGCCATCAATAAAAAACATGTCATCTCCTTCGCCATACCATATCATCCCGGGGTAATGAACATAATAATTTACTCCCACAAATTGCCCCTTTCCTTTAATATCTGCGATAAGATAATTGTGTTCGCCTTTTTTATTGTATTTATCTTCTTCTTTTAAGGATCGGTGAAACTCTTCTGCTTTGGGACTTCCCAGTGTTAGCTCTCTATTATACCAGGCATGAAACCTTCCAAGATTTTCGGGGAGCTCTTCGTACTCTTCATAATCTACGTAATAATATAAAGAACTAATATCTCTGCCGGTTTGGTTTTCGATTTCAATTTTTGCACCATTTGAAAACGGCATTGCAAAATAGCTTACCAAAGCATAACCATCTTTTGGAGCCGCCGATAATGGCATGGAATTAAACAAATAATGTTCATTCCAACCTTGTCCGAAGAATGGACCGAGAGGCGATTCTACTGAAGGGTTTTCATGCCCGTCCCAGTACATGCGGAGAATAATATCATTTCTTTCAATATCCTGTGGCGCTATTGTAATCCAGATATGTTTGATAATACCGGCTCCTTCCACATCAAACATCACAAATTTACTACTGTCTTTTATCCCACCGATAAAATCATCATTTGCCCCGCTTTTTGCATAACTGCTTACTCTTTTACTTTTTACTCCCTGTTTTATCTGAGCCATATTATCGATGAGATTTCCCTGAGAGAAACCGTTTATTGTCGATAATAAGCTAATTGTTAGCAGTAATATGTGACGCAAGGATTTGTTTTTGCGTCGTTTTAATTTTGTCGGTTTCATAGTGTATATTTATATTTGATTTGACAGGCTATACTTTTTTTTGTAATCTATTCCTTTTTATTCATTTATATCTAAACGAAAAAGCCCACATTTTCCAATTGGTATTATCGTAGTTGGAGAGTTTTATAAGGATGCGGTTATTCCCTTTCTTTAATTTCAGAGGAAATGAAGTTTCTTCAAACCCTGCTTCGTGTTTCCCGTTATAAATCACCTGGTCATTTAAACGGACACGCACCTGGTCATCATAACCAAGCCAGGCTGTTACCTCTTTATCAGAATCGCATTCAATATTTGTTAAGGCATATCCATATACGGATGATTGCAACCTTATTCTCACGATGGCCGGCCTTCCAACTGTGTTAAAATCAATGAAATTATGATACGCGGTCTGGTTTTTCCATTTCACATGAATGGTATCTGTCTGTGTTGGTCTTCGTCCGTGTGAGATATAGTGAAAATACTCATCACCTCTCTCCCTCACCTCAAATTCACTCTCTTTCTCAAAGGTTTGCTCTTCGTTTATTTTAAATGGAGCCAGTAGTTTCCACTGTATGGCATCATCGGGCTCTATATCGTTAGAGCCATACTTTGCTATACTCCCGGGCATGCGATTATCTGCTTTGGGGGTATTAAAGAATGGTGTATGTGGTTCGTACTGATACCAGTAGGCTACACTGGAATGGTTATTGGCCATGGCTCCCAGTACTCCTCTTATTGATGTGTTAAAAGGAATGGGATCCTGGTCGAAAAATCGGTATGCTGCTACTTTCTTAACCTCCCCATCAACAACCTCGCGGTAAGGAACACCTATGTAAGGAGATTGAAATTCACGTACTCCCCACGAAAACCCAAAAAAATCTTCGGCTCCAATACCATGAAGCACAGAAGGATTGCTTTCTCCATCAATATAAATATAATCACCTCCACCATGATACCATGCATCTAATTGAGGCTCGTTTATTTGAACCCCAAAGGTGGCACCCAGTAAAAACCCTTTGCCTTTGGCATCGAGAAAGAGGTAGTTTCTACCGTAGTTTTCACATGGATTTTCAAAGCGGAATTGAGCATGAAACCTCAGGTTTTTATATGCTTCGGGGAGTTTCTCTGCATATTTGTAGTAATCGGTCTGAATATAGAAACCACCACCACTTTCCAGTTGCTCAGGGAATATTTCAATTTTCGCGCTTTTGGCAAAAGGCATTTTGAAATAGCAGTTCAATCCGTTTTTCTTTGCCACAACAAGGTATTTCGAGTTTATTGAAAACTCAT
>JAOZQY010000356.1 GCA_029931975.1 Bacteroidales bacterium
AGATCATACTCCTGAAACCCATCTTATTCCCCTTGTCCTGCAAACAGCGCTTGGCAAGAGGGATATTGTCCAAGTTTTTGGTAAGGATTATCCGACAGAAGATAGGACCTGCATTCGAGACTATATCCATATCAATGATATTGCCCAGGCACATCTGCTTGCATTAGAACGGCTTTTAAACGGCAGATCCGGAGGTGTTTATAATTTGGGAAATGGTGGAGGATATTCAGTCAGGCAGGTTATTGAAACTGCACAATCTGTAACCGGCAGAACAATTCCAGTGGAATTTTGTGATCGGAGATCCGGAGATCCAGCCATATTAATTAGTGCAAGTGATAATGCCCGTAACAAACTTGGCTGGAAACCTGAATACACAAGTCTCCATGATATCATTGAAACTGCCTGGCAATGGCATCAACAACAACCTGAAGGTTTTGAAAATTGATACCCATATCTACTTTTGATCGAAACTGCCATCAAAGTGACCCTGAAAATTCTGAAACCCCATCCAATGAGATTTGTTTGGATAAAAAGAAAGCTGACATACAAAAAAAAGTAGATGAATATACAAAACGAGCCAGGCAGTCCGATAACAGTTTTAAGCTGGGTAAGAATTCTATTTATCGGAGCTTTGTAAAACGTATGGTGGACATTTTGGGCGGGGGCATACTCCTAATTCTGACATCACCGATTATTTTCACAGCTTGGTTGATAGTTCGAGGATCTTCACCTGGTCCTGGGTTTTTCTCTCAGGAGCGTGTCGGTCATAGAAAAAAAACAATCCGTGTTTTCAAGATGCGGTCCATGTATATTGATCATGGAGACCGGGTTAATCTTAAAGAGGTTGAAGAACATCAGGCAAACGGTCTGTTATACAAACCGAAAAAGGATCCAAGAGTGACACCCTTTGGACAATTTATCCGGAAAACAAGTATTGATGAATTACCCCAGTTATGGAATGTGGTGAAAGGGGATATGAGCCTGGTGGGGCCACGACCGTTGATGTTACACATGGTTAAGCCGTTTCCTGATATCACCACGCTTCGATCCCTTGTAAAACCAGGTATTACTGGTGAGTGGCAGGTCAATGCACGTGATGATAATACGTCCATAGAGAGCATGATACTCTATGACCTCCATTATACTGAAAATTATTCATTTAAAATGGATGTACTACTGCTTTTTAAAACCATACCTGCAGTATTAAAAAGCAGGGGAGCTCACTGAAAGATAGACTCAATAGTTTTTACTGCAATTGCGTGAATATCAAAATCAGTGTAGAATTGTCTTTTAAAGGCCTGGGAAACAGCTATCAGCAAAGGAAAAATAACTACCATGCAGATCATTGCCCTATTCATATTTTTTATTTCGGTTTTCTGGATATTTTACGTTTATATCCTTTACCCTTTGTTTCTTTTCGGATTAAGCAAGCTGCGGCGCCGTCCAGGCTATTCAGCGATGCAAGACAATGATCT
>JAOZQY010000163.1 GCA_029931975.1 Bacteroidales bacterium
TCCATATAATCCAATTTTATTTTAATTGTCCTGTTAATAAAATCTATTTGGAGGTTTTTAAGTAGAACGGATGTAAAAATAGCATTTCCTGTCAGGTTGAATACAAAATCACCGTCATTTGTGTACAGGGCCTTTGTGCTATAGCTTCCTCCTGAATAGGTTTGACAGAATAGATCTGAAACCGGTTTGGAAATCATTTCAACATTATCAAAGAGTGGCACTGCATGATGGTCAATCACTTGAGCCACTTCACGATCCTTTTTGCTTAAATGAAGAGACGCGCCTTTCATTGGATCAAGGAGATTCTTTAACATTTTAGCCAATGTTGTTTTCCCTGATCCTGGAGGGCCTTCTATTAACAGAAAATTCCTTTCTATGCTTGGAATAAGGGATGCGACTAACCATGACAAGACAAGGCATTTCTCATGTTCAGTTGATAGCGCCATCAACGGCAAAAGATCTCTTAAATTTCCACCAGATATCGGTTTCGGTAAGGCTTCTTGATGTGAGTATCGTTGAAAAAGCACTGGTGGGTTCTTCTGGGTATTCCGTCCAGCGTCATTTACAATTACTGCGGTATTTAAACCATCTGCAAGGTCAATAATTATATTTCCATTTTCATATGCAATCCGGTTGTACAAGCTTATTTCGGTACCGGATCTTTGGGCTTTTACAGAAAGGTAGTTATAAAATCCTTTTAAAATAGTCTGGTTAGGGATTTTTGAATGCAATGTATAGTATTCATAAGAAATCCACTGTTCAAACTCTGTGGAAAATATTTTAACTATTTTCTGGATTTTATTGTGGTCAATGCTGCAGTAACTGGTTCCTTTCCCATCATAGTACAATGGGTAAGGTGTTGTCTCTATCAGGTCAATTAATTGTTTTGTTATGGGGTCCGATTTCCCTTTTTGCTTGTTTCCCGGGGTGGAAGCAGGACCTCCAGGTGGGTTTTTAGAAGTACTCATGGTATCTCCTTTTTAAAGTTATTTGTAATTTGTGATAGCCAGTTTTTAGGTTTTTTTATTACACCATAGTCATCACCTCCTTTTTTTACGTTTAAAATTTTGTGCTTATGGTTTTATGATATCTATATAAAATTGGTTCTTTAGAGGGAGGCGTATGCAGGGGCTTAGCTATGAGATAAAAGATGGGACCAGATAGTATTTGTTTTGTCGCAGATAATATCGGTGATTATAAATATATGCGTGGCGGTTGTAGCGGTGAGGTGGATTTTTCAAACCCTCAGTTAGCGGCGGTTACTTGAAAGGGGAAACTAACCGAAGTCATTGCCGCTCAAAGATATCAGAACAGAAGAAAAAACGGAGGAACTTGAGGATAAAGGTGGAAAATAAAAAAAGGTCACCATCATCACAGCAGTAACGATGGCAACCTTATCTTTGATAATCTTACTTTATTATAAACCCTCTTTGCTCATGGGCTTCTCTAACCCGATCCTGCAATTGGACAAAAAAGTGGACATTGACCAATTGACGGTTAAAATCTTTCTTATGTCCGCACAGGTCAGCAATTGTCATATCAAGCTGATCTTTCAGGTAAAATTCAAGTTCATCAAGGTGTTTATAATTCCCTATATGGTGGGCATGACGATCATGTGAATCTTCTTTATCAAGGAATCGTATACGATCAGTTTTGTTCTGGCCAGTCATATGTGGATTCCACCATATGATATTACCGAACCGTCCTTCTTGAGCCCAACTAGAACTATCACAATAATGAACTGGAATATCGGCCAAAATATCATATGAACTTATCCCGAGTAAATGTACTCTAGCTCCGCTGTAGTAGATTCTGTATACAGCATTGGTGATGTTGTTTTTTTTGTCTCGTTGTTTGTGTACTGAAAACCCCAGAGCAATAAGCTTGTATCCAGATTGTAAATAAAAACCAATTTCGTCAAAATATTCTCCTGTGTAATCATGGGCTACGGGGACTACATCTATTCCATTGTCCTCAATTATTCTCATATTCCGAAAGTTGGTTTCAAAACCGTCCAGGTTGAAATCTTCATCATAATTGAAGATGAAATCAAAGGATTGATTTACAGTTGGTTTTTTACAATAAGATATAAACCCGTCCAAATCAATCTTCGGATATGTATTGGCGCTTGCAAAATTAGCGGTGTAAGCGCCTGAATCAAGTATAAGACCGTCCGTCTCATCACGGTTGGTATCAATCATATCATAATAGTCTGGACTCCTTGTACCGTATGATAGCAGTATATTCATTTCACTGTCAGGATTTAAGGCCTTGTATTCTCTCAACGTGGTTTGGTCAAAAGATGATAGAAATATTTTAATTCCCATATCAACTCTCCTTAAGCTGGGTAGATTCAAATTTGATTCTGTCTCTCAATTTTAAGAGACGTCCAATAACCATATTCAGGAAATCAATTCTTAAATATTCTGGTATGGTCCCTTTGGTTTCAAATTCACTAACCGTTTCTGACAGCTCGCACAGTAGGTCATAAATACTGATTTTTGCTGGAGATGATTGGGTGGTATTTAATGGAGAACTTCCCGTGAATAACATCCGATCCAAATGGATTGCAATTTTTCCAGGGCTTACAGAAGTTTTATTAATGAAATCATAATCCTGTTTTGTGAATTTGCATCCTGTTTCAAGGACATCAATAACAAGGTTTCTATCATAATCATGCCTATTGACCTGATTCTTGAACTTGAAATAATTCTTGATAATATCGATCTTAACATTAAAAACTGTTCTTTCTTCCTCGGTTTGGGGCTGGTCCTCCAGAACGCCAGCGTACTTATGATGCAAATAATCAAGGTCTGGGTCATTTCTGTATTTATAACATTTATTTAAATAGTCATAAGCTCTGTCCAAGCCCATGAAAAAATATGGGACTGCTTCATCACCATATGCAGCCAGCTTCATGCATTGCTCCCGTCTCCTCGATTTAATAAACGGGAAATAGTCCACAGCCCATTTAGTCCAGAAATACCCTTTTTCTTCTACATGTCTACGGTGGACAATTAGTAGGTGGCCGATCTGAATCCAGTTTGCAGTTTTAATTTCCATAAGCCCTTGGTCATTCTGCATCAGTTTGCAAAAAGATTGACCAATTTCGTAAGCTTGTTCGTCCAGAGTGGACTCTCTATGAAGCATTCCTGCTTCATCTGAACATATGACAATGACAGTATCAGTATCGCAGTTCTCAGCAGTACTGATTGTTTTTTCAATATCCAAATCCAACATTTTAAACTCCTTTTGATTTTGTTCTGTGATCCGCAGAAACCTGCGGATGTTTCACTGGTTGCCGGTATGGTTTTAAACGTCTGTATTCGATTGGAATTATGGATATCAGTTAGGAGTAGTGGGGATTGTTATGAATTTAAATTACATTTACAGTGCTTTTTTATTAATGTATTATCACCTCCTTTCACATTTCTGGATTTATGATTCTACGGTTCCACCTGTCGATAAGTGTTGTCAATTCAGTTGGTTGAAGTGGAACCGTATGATTTCTACTGTTGATTCTTTTTGATGTCGATGTATCGGTCGATAATACTTTTCACATTGGTTTTGTTGAAAGTATAGTGCATCAACTTTTTCCGGCTTTTCTTTCTCTTGGCCTCTTTTTCGATAAGGGAATATTTCACAAGCTTCTTCCCAATCCATTGACGAGAGGGGAGAGGTTCTTTCTTGCCTACAAGGGATTGCATCTGATTTAAAATTTGACTCGGTGTCTTTCCAAATGATTCTTTCTGGGAAGCTGAGTCTGATACAAAATCATTCAACGCATGGAAAAGAACAAATTCCATATTTGATGGTTGGTCTATCGACTTACCATATGTGACGTTGAAAATATCCTGTATGTCTTGTAACTCTGCTTCAGGTATTTCTAATGCAAGGGCAACAGCTTCTAATGGTCTCCAGAGTTCACATTCTCGGGTGCCATCAGAAGGGAGCGATTGATGTAATTTATGTATCCATTCTGAATTTGTTAATAGAAACTCGTAACAACATTTACGCAGTTCTTTAAAATAGCCGTCATCGCCAATTAAGTCCGGTAAGTCTCTATTAGTTTGGAAGGTTTGAATGATCGGTCCTCGATCAGCAAGATCATTGTCTGGCAGTTTAGTTCCGGCGAAGCATTTCGGCCCATATCCAGAGAATTCTCTAACTTTGCGTTCTCCGTCTTTTCTCTCAATGATCCATCTTTTAGCTCCGGATTTTTTATAAGAATCAGCAAGCAGACCAATAAACCGGCGAGGCATTTGTTCGGATTGGTCGAAAAAGACAGTGCATCGCATCCCATCCATTGCGTCACAAAGTGCTGCCTCAGTTGCATTAACTATCTTTTGCCCGTTAAGGACGATATATGACATCAGCTCAAGTAGCTTGGATTTTCCAGTTCCTTTAAGCCCGAAAATAAAGAGAAATGGGAAAATGGGAAACATATATGCAAAATATGTCGAGATACACCATAGAGCTAAAAGACCATATAATGCAGAATTTCTCAAATCAATGTATTGCTCCAAGGCTGTTTTGATCCAGGTAAAGAACTCTGGATTAAATGTTGGATTTGACAAAAATCCTTTTAGATTCGCCAATCCCCATTTTTCTTCAAGGTTAGGGAGAATGGAAGTTTCCTTGAACAGATATTCGCCATTTTTAGCCTTGATACCCGTGCTTGCTCTCTTTATTTGGTAAACTCCATTTTCCTTGACCAAATGGATTGTTTCGCTTTTATAATTATCAGAGCCGTGTGCCTTGGTCAGAATATAAAATCCCAGTATAATAAGGGTAAATGTAAAATCGATGACACTATGGATGAAATTAACGGTCTTGCCGCCGATTTCATCAAGTATCTTTTGGTTTGCATTTGCAGATGACTGTTCTTTAGTCTCCTGGATCGGAATAATGTTTTCATGTTGAATTGTCATGTGTTACCTCCGTGTAAATAGAATTGTCGGGAGGTAATTCAGAGAAAGGTTTTTAATAACGGTTAGGAGTTTCGATGTTGTTGCCAGTAAGAATTTAAATTACGGTTGCTATGCTGAATTACCGTTCATTGTTTATGCAACAATTATAGGTTGCTGATGGGTGCTATGGCGGGATTAAAATTCTATAATGTAGCAGATTGGATGGTATTAGGCTAAAAAATAGGAATAGGTGATTTGATGTGGTTTGCCACAAACTGCCACGAAGGCTTGATATATAAGTGCTTGAAATAAAAGAAGAAATGGCGGAAGTGCATGGGAATCGAACCCACCCGGGACGGTATTAACGCCCCAC
>JAOZQY010000023.1:0-34398 GCA_029931975.1 Bacteroidales bacterium
TTTTTGATTCAAAAGTTGAAATCCCGCATCATAATGAACTTGAGGAAATTGAAGGTGTACAGATTTATTCTTTAGAAGCAGGCCTTGTTTCAGTCAGTGCTGACTTTTATACACGTCATCCAACCGATGCGCGAACATGCCTAGCCATGATAAAAGATTCATCGGGAGTATTGGCGAAACTATTGGGTGGGGGTAAAAGTTCGGTTGCTGGAAGACTTTCGGGAGCATTTCGCAATATTGGAAATAATAAGATTGCTAATAGTATTCTGGACACCATGAAATCTGCCGGTTATGATGTAAGGGAAACCGACCCATTTAAAGAAAAAATGGAACTTGAGCTAAGTTCACGAGAGGTATCACCATATGTCAATTGTATTAGAATCATGTGGAAACAAATGAGAAATGATGTAATTAAGTATTTTCCCAATGCTCCGAAAGAAGTGTTTAAGGTAAATGATTATCTCAAGCAGGTTCAAGATAATTATAGAAACGATGCTTATCATTCGCTTTCTATTGAAGGATATCTGGTTACTCCTGAACTAATTGAGAAAGTAGCAAGTGGTGATTGGGATTCCAATAAGAGCGTAGAGGATAAACAGCAAAAAGATGCCATGGCTGCTCGCGGCTATTTTCAGGCGTTTCAGGTTGTTAAGGATAGTATAAAATCTGTCCTGGAGGATGAAAATTCAGGAGAAGTTGTAGACAACGACCATGGTAGTTGGTACCGTGAATTATTCGCTCCTAGCGTAGCTGTTGGGCTTGCAAAAGCATCAGATTTGGCAGGATATCGTAATGGGTCGGTCTACATAAAAGGGGCAATGCATACATCACCCAGACAGGAAGCTGTTCGGGATACAATGCCTGTTTTTTTCGATTTGCTGAAAGAAGAGCCGGAAGTTAGTGTTCGTGTGGTTCTTGATCATTTCATCTTTGTTTATATACATCCATATTTTGATGGTAACGGAAGGGTGGCTCGTTTTCTAATGAATGTAATGTTGGTATCAGGTAACTATCCATGGACAATTATGAAGTTAGATAAACGCGAGCAATATATGTCCGCATTGGAAAAGGCCAGTGTTGGTTATGAAATCACCGATTTTGCTAAATTCATTGGTGAACAGGTTAGCAACACCATTGATAAGAGAATTGTTTAGATATAAAGATGAGGAGCTATAAATAATAAGGTGCCAGTTTTTTCGCCAGTATTTCAACAAATCAGTGTAAACCAGTGTAATATTTTACATTAAATGAACAGTTAATTATGTTGGTGCTAATTCATAATTAACAGTATATGTTGAAGATAACTCAAATTACCTGATTTTTTCCTATCGGATAATTTGCTATCCTTGAAAAATCCAATCTTAAATTGGAATATTCAAGGATAACATTGTACATTTGTTATATGATAACAAGGAAAAGAGACGTAGATCAAGTTAAAAAACTTCAATCCATATTTCCGGTAACGGCTCTGCTTGGTGCCAGGCAAACAGGAAAAACGACCTTGGCAAAACAGTTGAATGCCCAACATTATTTCGACCTTGAAAACCCAGTTGATTTAACTGCGTTGGAAAATCCGGCTCTTACTCTTAGTAAATTAAACGGGACAATTGTTATCGATGAAATACAAAGAAAACCAGATCTCTTTCCAGTTTTAAGATATTTAATTGATTCAAATCCAAAGCAAAACTATGTAATACTTGGAAGTGCTTCAAGAGAACTGATCAGGCAAAGCAGCGAGACTTTGGCAGGACGAATTGGATATCATTATTTATATGGATTCAATATCGAAGAAACTGGAATAGATAATATTGATAAACTGTGGCTTAGAGGAGGGTTTCCCAGGTCGTACCTTGCTGAAAACGAAGAAGCAAGCATGCTTTGGCGAGATAATTTTATTACTACCTTCTTAGAGCGCGACATACCTCAATTAGGCATAAGTATTCCTGCACATACCCTACGCCGATTCTGGATGATGCTCAGTAATTACAATGGTCAAATTATTAATTTTTCAGAATTATCTAGGTCATTTGGAATCTCTGATACAACAGCAAGAAATTATATAGAATTGCTCGAAGGAACATTTATGATCAGACTTCTCAGACCTTATTTCAAAAATATAGGCAAACGTCTTGTAAAAAGTCCAAAGCTATACTTTAATGACACAGGAATCTTTCATTCATTGCTCTCCTTAAATACAACCAACCAGCTTATTAATCACAATAAACTGGGAGCGTCCTGGGAAGCTTTCACCCTGTTCAACTGCATTCGTATTTTGGAACTGTGTAATGAAGAAATTTATTTTTACGCCACATATTCCGGGGCTGAATTGGATCTGTTTTTTCTGAAAAGCGGCAAAAATTGGGGTATAGAAATAAAATATCAGGATGCTCCGAAGAAGACAAAATCATTACATGCCTGCATGACAGATCTGGAGTTAGATCATTTATGGGTGGTTTACCCCGGTGATAGGGATTACATACTTGATACAAATATTTCTGTTATTTCAATTATGAATATTGATCGAATTAAGTCTGTGATTTCTCAATAAACTTGTTCATCAAAAAACAGACCTGTTCGACCTACTTAATAATATTTCCATCCCAATTTTTTCGAAGCGGATGATATATCGAAAATAGGATACTCATAATCAGGGGGTCGATGGTTCGAGCCCATCTGGGCCCATAATGAAAATCAACCACTTACAAAATTATTTGTAGGTGATTTTTTCTTTGGTGCCAGTTTGGTGCCAGGATTTGGGTGAAAAGGTTGGTGGGAATTGCCTCTTATAATGGTCTTATTACACGAAATTAGTTCATATTTAATGAGGAGTCCCCTCAAGTATGGATATATCGGCAATGCTGACCCCTTCCAGAAATAATCTCAAGAAAAATGACGAAATAACAGACAATAATCAAAAAAGCGGAAGAATATGTCGGGTTACTAACAGTATCTGTTTCAAATCAAAGAACTATATTGTTATCAAAATTGCATTCTTAATAGATTATAAATCAATAAATCTTATCAATTATGAGAAATACATTTTTATGGACTATTGCAATGGTTATATTTTTGTTTTCATCTTGTAGCGGTAACAAACAAAACAATGAAAGCGCCAAAAATGAAAAGGTGAATATATCGGTTGAAAAAGACAGTTATAGACCTGGTGAAAAAGACGCGCTTATTGTAATAAAAGCTTATGCTGATAAAGATCTTGAAACCCTGAAAACCTATGCCGGAGGAGCACAAAAAATGGTCCTAGACGAAACCTATTTTAAAGACAATAGTAATGTAAAAGGATTCAGGGAGAAGATTAGCAACTGGGATGGAGCGTTTAAAGAAATCAGATATTACGAAGATGAAATTAACTTTCAAAAATTCGTTTATGCTGTTGCTGCTTTTTACGAAAGCCCATCGGGACAAATTACTGCTGTTGAACTAAAAAGCACAGATAAGAATGAATGGAAAATGGCGGGCTTTGGAACAAAATATATAAATAAGGACGACTTTGAGGAGTTGAGCACTGAATTGCCCGAATAATTCAAGGTAGCTACAAACAGGCCATACCGGTTTTTGTCTTTATTCACAAATTACACCCCTTACTAAACGGGAGATTAATAATTGGATTCTATTTCGATTTCTCAGAATAACGAATCTCTCCTGGCCCGTGGGATTGTTGTTGAACAAATATTATCAAAGCTTGGCCAAGATGTTTAGATGGTTATAAAAACCTGCCTATGAACTCTATACCAAAGAAATTAATAAGCAAATTCAGGCACTTTTGTGGTTTTATGCTGGTGTTTTTATTAGCAATTTGTTTTTCTGTTTTAAAAGCACAAACAAACTCCATCGAGATAGTACTTGTTGATACATTAGCTTATACCCATTTTGGTTTAAAGCAAATGTCTCACAAAAATTATCCCCCATCTCATTTATTCGATTCGAATGTTAAGACATGCTGGGTAAGTGCGTTCAATGATCATTCTGTTACAAAACCGCTTTATATTCGTGTACCAGACATTTCATCCGACAGCATGATAATAAATATCTTTTCAGGTTATGGAAAGAGTGAAAGCCTGTATAACAAAAATTCAAGGCCTAAAGAAATACAGCTTACATATTATTCTGCATACTTACGTGATGGGCATGTTTCGGAAAACGCCTATCAATGTGAAGCCTGTCAACTGCCCATAAAGCAAATAATCAGCCTGAAAGACACCTTTGGAGTACAGCGCTTCCAATTGCTTTATAACACCAACAATTTCGTTGAACACCAGAAAAGAATTCTTGAAAACAGGAACATCTACAATAATAGCGTGATAGATACTTTTTCACTGGTAAAACTTGAAATAATGGATGTTTGGGAAGGAGATAAATATAAAGATGATATATGCATTTCGGAGATATATTTTAACGATTGTTATATGTCGCATATTAAAAACAGTAATTATGAAATCAAGCGGGTCTATTTAAATGCAGAAGAAAACGAATTGTTAATTGAAAAGGCAGATACTACTATTGCGGTTTACACCGATAAAGCCAGCGTTTTACAAAACATTCAATTGTCTGATGATAGAAAATGGGCTATTCTTATTGCCATGCCTGCAGAACGGGCAGGGCGTACAGAAACAAGCTACCTGGTTGTTGATATTGTGGCAAAAAAGGTGATTAATCAGGAACTAACACATTATTTTTCCGGATATAATTTGGGAGACCCCATATTTCTTAAAGAGTGTAATGGAGAAGCTTTCCTGATCTACGATATGGAGAACAATGAAACGGACAAAATAAAATTAAGGCATTTGAGGTATTAATCTTGAGCAAAATAATTTGACTCATAATTTGGGGTCGATGGTTCGAGCCCATCTGGGGCCACTTACAATTTTTTTTGTAGGTGGTTTTTTCTGTGTGCCCGGCAGGGGCGATAACTAGGGTTTGCTGAAAAATATAATACCCCCACCTTTTAGACAACGAATTTCAAATATACGTTTGTTTTGAAATTGATCTTTGACAGGATGTTTGAAATACTTCTGCAAGGAGTCTGGTGCAATAAGTGAATGATTATTGCTTGATTATCTTTTGCGTCACTCTTAGCTCTGCAGGCCAGATATGAAGCAGGTAAACACCTCTTGGAAGAGAGGACAGATCTGCCTGATAAGACTTGCCATTGAATCTTTTACTGGAAAGTATCTGGCCATTAATGGAGCAGATTTCAAGGGTGTATAAGCCGGATTTGTCCAGATCAATGCTAAGTATATTTCCGGCCGGGTTGGGATATACTACCACTGATTCATGCCTACTATGCCCAATACCAAGGGCCGGCTCAGGGCCCCATATCTTATATACATATTCGGGATGATCGATAAAGGGATTGCGGTTTCCCTGGTAAGAATATACCATCTCATTGCGGTTCTGCTCGAAGGCATCCACCGAGTCTTCCTGGTGCCAGACCAGTAGCGCGCTAAGTTTTGCATGAACCGGATCTTTGGTATAATCATCAGCCGGGAGGTAGTCAATCACTTACAGATCGGGTTCTCCGTTCTCGCCCTCATAGCGGGTGGCCATATAGAAGATCATCCTGGCCACATCACCCTTCACCTCTTCCCGAGGCTGCCATACCCAGTTTGAAACACTGGTAAAACACCCGGTTTCCAAACCTTCATCTACATATGGAATTGTACAATTATCAAACCAGCGATTGTTGCGGGCAAAGTTTACAGAGATATCGGAAGGTCGTAAATGATGAGTGTCTGTTCCCGGACCCGGAGATGTGCTAAAATCTCCACGGGATTTGGCCCACACATGCTCTCGGTTCCATCCCTTCTCATTGTTATATTCCTGAGCAGCATTCACCGACCAGCCCGCATAGAAAAGAATTACATTTTCAGCATTGTCAGGGTCCCTGTCCGATAGCTTCAGGATATCCCAGGTATCGGTTCCTGAGGATGAATATGGATATTCGGTGTGACCTTTTATCACAGAATAGAGGGTAGCTTGCAAAGCTTCACCAGTAAGCCCTTCAGCAGCACTGTAATATCCTTCCGGGATCTGTGAGAATAAGAGAAAGGGGAAAAAATTATACAGGCAAATACTATAAGACTTTTTATGGAGGGCAAACCTACTAAATATGTACTTACCCGATTCTTGAAAATTTGTATATTTAGAAATGTCACCAGGTTTTCCAACAGTTTTAATCAGATATTATGAGCAAGGTTATTGTATTAGGTGCAGGAATGGTGGGTAGCGCCATGGCCATCGATATGACTAAAAAGCATCATGTGACACTTACCGATATCAGTCGGGACGTTCTGTCCAATGCAAAACAAAAATGCGTCGACCTGAGCACCCTGGAGCTTGATGTAACAGATAAAAAGATTATGCAAAGCACTATAAAAGAACAGGATCTGGTTATCAATGCGGTGCCCGGGTTTTTGGGTTTTGAAACCCTGAAAAGCATCATTGAGGCAGGTATGAATGTGGTGGATATTGCATTTTTTCCTGAAAATTCTTTGGAGTTGGATGCGCTTGCAAAAGAACACAATGTAACGGCTATCGTGGATTGTGGTGTTGCTCCGGGCATGGATAATGTTATTTTAGGCTACTTCAACGAAAGCATGAAACTCACCGATTTTGAGTGCCTGGTGGGGGGGTTACCTAAAACGAAGAAATGGCCATTTTGCTATAAAGCACCCTTCTCGCCCATCGATGTGATTGAAGAGTATATACGTCCGGCCAGGTATGTGGAACATGGGGAACTGGTTGTAAGGGAGCCGCTGAGCGATTGTGAGTATGTGGAGTTTGACAAAGTAGGAACCCTGGAGTCTTTCAATTCGGATGGTTTAAGGTCCATCATATATACCATGCCGCATATTCCCAATATGAAGGAGAAAACATTGCGTTATCCCGGTCATGTTGAGTATGTGAAAGTGTTAAAGGAAAGCGGTTTTTTTGGAACAGAAAAAGTGGAAGTGGATGGAAAAAAGGTTTCACCAATAGATTTCACCAGCAAGATCCTGTTCAATGAATGGAAACTGGGAGATATGGAAGAAGAAATAACTGTATTTCGTGTTACCCTGAAAGGTGAAAATGTCTCGGGAGAGAAAGAAGAGGTGGTTTTTTCCATGCATGATGAGTACTGTACCGAAACAGAGACATCCTCCATGGCACGTACCACCGGATATACTGCAACTGCGGCAGCCAATCTTTTTCTGGAAGGTTTGTTTAAGGAAAAAGGTGTTTTCCCACCGGAGCTACTTGGTAAGTCGAAGGCCTGTTTCGACTACTTTCTTAATTATCTGGAGGAGCGGAATATATATTATGTGAAGAGCTCGCGTACTATTTAGGAGGGCGAAATTTCATATAGGCGTAAATGGGGACTCCTGATGTTAAGAGTATAGCACCCCAGAATAGAACTTCATATTCCAGGCCGGTGATGGCCCATAGGGAGTAGAGAAATGCCGGTATGGAAATGAGAGAAGCCGAAAGTAGTCTTTGCTTATTGTAAGGCTTCTTTTTTCTCAGGTAGAGCGCAATCTCAGAAAGGGAAGAGAAGAGATAGGGTAAAAGACAGCTTAGGGTGGAGAGCATAATAATAAGGGAGAACATTTTTACCAGATAGGAGAAGTGGCAGAATTTTTAAGAGGGTAGTAATAAGCTGTACCAAGCCAACCTTAACCCTTCACGGGAATAGGCATACGGTCCTCCAGCCCTGGAGATCATTTTGCTCAACCTGGAGAATACCAGGGCAAGAAGTATAGTGCCAAGTACCGTAAAAACCCAACCAAAAACGGAAATTCCCCCGTAGAGCGCAAGGGCGGCAGGCAAGAGAAAAATACCCGAGCCCGTCATGTTTCCCACAACCAGCGAAGTGCTCAGCCAAAATCCTATTTTCCCCTTCTCTTCGATGCTGTTATTATTTGATATCTGGCTTTTGTTTCTAAATTACTCTTTTTTCACCCTAATGAAAATCGCATTCATTTGGGCCCTGTTTTAAACACATTGGGGACTTTTGTGTTAATCATACAAAGTTTTTGTAAATGAGTAAGCTAACGATTTCCACTGCGGAGTTGCAACAGCACTTAAGCGATTCGCAAACTACCCTAATTGATATTAGGCCAGTTGAGGCTTATAACGGTTGGCGGATCAATAACGAAGCAAGGGGCGGCCATATTAAAGGGGCCAGGAGCTTTCCGCTGAAGTGGACCAATTATATTGATTGGATTTAGATTATCCGTTCCAAGGGGATTATGCCTGATCAATCATTAATCATATATGGGTATCACAAAGAGGAGGCAGAACAAGTTGCTAATAGCTTTTACCGTTCGGGTTACGAAGAAGGGCATATTCTCAGAGCGGTGGACCTGGATACCAACACCCTGGAGTCGCCCGAGACCTGGAACCGCAGGACTCCTGAAGAATTGAAGGAGTCTCTGGAGAAACGGGGAATCACAGAGGACACTACAGTTATTCTCTATGGCAGATTTTCTTTTCCCGATAACAACGATCCTTTCCCGGTCGCCCCGAATTGGCTGTGGATGTGCCAGAGGCAAAAGAGATCATTGCTTCTGAGCAGGCCGAGCTGGTGAGTGTAAGAAGCTGGCCGGAGTATATTGGGGAAGTGAGCGGCTATAATTATATAAAAAAGAAGGGAAGAATTCCGGGTTCCGTCTTTGGGAACTGTGGTACGGATGTCTACCATATGGAAAACTATCGCAACCTGGACCATACCACCCGGGAGTATCATGAGATCGAAGAGATCTGGAAAGAGGTAGGTGTGGTGCCTGAAAAGCACAATGCTTTCTACTGTGGAACGGGATGGCGAGGCAGCGAGGCCTGGCTGAATGCCTGGTTGATGGGCTGGCCACGGGTGTCCGTTTTTGATGGTGGGTGGTTTGAGTGGAGTAAGGACTCCGAGAATTCCACAGAGACTGGTATGCCAGAGCGGAATTATAAGGTGATAGCATGAATTTTGTAAACGAAGACATCATTACCCTGAACAGGATTTCGATCACCAACATGCTTCAGGAGATCGGACCAGAAATCCATACGTTACCTGCCCCTGGATATTAGTCAGCCGGCCATCAGAAGTTCGGCTGAAAGCCTGGTATCCACCTTCCCTAATCTGTTATTGAGGGATATGCCTTGGATTTTTTTTCACAATTTGAACTCATTAAGCGGGAGCATCCTGCAATGATCTGCTTTTTTGGAAGTACCATCGGAAATTTTGAATGGGCCGATTCTTTAGAGCTTCTTCAGAATATCAGTCTTCAGATGAAAAAGGGGGATGTGTTATTGTTGGGGATGGACCTGATTAAACCTGAAGCTGTGCTTCATGGTGCCTATAATGATGCTCAGGGGATTACCGCTGCATTCAATAAGAATATCCTGAATAGCGTTAATGATCTGATCCAATCAGATTTTCAAACATTTGATTTCGATCATCTGGCTTTCATTAACAAAGAAAAATCCCGGATTGAGATTCATTTGATGGCCAATAGGGAAGTAAGCGTTCGTTCACCACATTTCATTGAAGATCTTCAGTTGAAGGAAGGCGATGCCATTCACACCGAAAATTCACATAAATACGGCACCAGGCATTTCCAGGAGATTGTTGATGTAACCGGACTAAAACTAAATCAGACCCATACAGATGAACATGGGTGGTTCTCCCTTACTGAATTTCAAAAAGACTAGTCTTGCTTTCATAATATTTAGGTGAGTGAATACTTACAAAGGAGATTGATTAATTATACTTTATATTTTTTCAGAAGAAAATCCCTGAATATCTTGGCTTCCTCCATGTTCCCCTTCAGGACCTCTATGGAGATATTGTCCATGATATGGTACAATAGTTTTGCTTCATTGTCAGGATCTTTGTATTTTAGATTCCGGAAGGCAACTGTTAGTTTATAGATCAAAGGTTTTAATTTTTCCGGCTTGTTATATTCCGAATTCCATTTGAGAATTGATTGAAGCTTCCAGTAATCACTGTCTTTTCCGTCTCCTATTTTAAATGGCATCTTTATTGTTCGGCGTATCACCTTTTTCGAATTAGTCTCAAAAAGAATGGGTCCAAAGAGTTTTCCCAGGCGCCCGTCAGCCTCTTTTAGCAATGCATTCAACAAGCCCTTTTTATTTTCAAAATGTCTGAAAATTAGCCCTTCAGATACACCTGCTTTTTTTGCAATTTGGCTGGTGGCGGTTGCCGCATAGCCTTGGTTGGAAAATAGCTCTAATGCCGCGTTTAATATATTTGATTGTTTCTCAGTCATAAAAAGTGATTAACCACTTATAAATATACAAAATTTTGAATTAGTATATCAACTTTAGTTGCTGAGTGTCTTCAAATTGCTTTGCCCTGAGGCCGGGTGGCTGCTGAAAGAACGTCCCTGCCTTGATTGGAATGCTGCCTGTATGATTGAGGTTCATGATTCCCTGGTGGTACTTGGAATATTAATTTTCCAACAGTGAAGATGAGTTTGCCTCCAGGGAGATCAATGTGCTTATCTCCAGGCTACATAGCATCAAGATAGTCCCCCCGATCAATTTACGGGGGCACCAGTCCTGGGCGGAGGGGATCGGGAACCTCTTAAAAGTGTATCGTGAGTTTGATGAGACTCCATTGGTAAAGATGCCTGAAAAATATATGTGGCCCAATGAGGACTGACTCTATTGCAAGAGCTATTGTCCATTACCTCCTCATGCAGCGTATCTCCCGGTAATACATGATCTCTTCACTGGGGATTCCATGATGGAAAGCATGCAAGTGGTTCAGGAATAGTTTTTCTCTTGTTGGCACCTGGTCCCGTTTGACATAGGTCCTGTTCAATACCTGTTCTGATCGTTGATATTCTCCTACTGATGTCAGATATAGAGATAGAAACACATAGGCATGGAAATAGTATCCAAAGGCTTCATGAGAATTTGTCGCCACTAATGAACTGGCACCGGGAGGCTGGATATTTTCCGAGTACTTCTTGATCTCAAGGTAGTTTTTGATCATCCCTCCTAGGGGGTCAGATAGTTTACTTCGCTTATTATTCATGTCGTACAGTTCAAAAGAGAGTTCTCTGTCAAAATCCTCGTTCAAAAAATCGAGGGGCTTGTGTGATATCCACTCGGAATAATCCTGAGCAAACCAACTCAGGGGTGGATGCATAAGGTTGGCCAGATTAGATTTTTCATCCAGGCGTGATTTTACCTTAGGATTTTGAGGGTTGAAACAATTCATATACTGACATTTAATCAATTTATGGAATTTATTACTTAATGTTCCGTTATTGTTCTTCTTGCTTTTTCCGTGAATAATTGCATTCTTCAAAGAAGTTTAGATACTTTGTAAATCATGAAAAAAGATAACAGTATCACAGGCCAAAAGGGCAAAAAAATCGTTGATGCCCTGCGAGCACTGTTCGGCTTGAATAAGTCAAGCAACAAACAGGAAAACTCGCATACCGACGAGGGGATAGAGAAACCCGTGGAGATGCTCAGGAGCTTATCCTGGTTATCGAACCTGGATGAGATGGTTTTTCAGCAGGTGGTGGATGGATTTGAGTATCGCCAGTTTCCGGTGGGGGCAGGCTTATTGAAAGAAAAGGATCCGGAAAATGGTATGTTTGTAATTGTTGAGGGAAATGTAAAAATTGAGATCCGGGGAATCCTCATGAGTGAGGTCGGGGCGGGAAGTCTGATTGGAGAAATGGCGGTGTTGACCGGCTATCCCAGAAGCGCTTCTGTGGTCGCTGTGTCGCCGGTTAAAGTCGTATGGATTGAGAGCCCCACCTTAAAAGCAATTATGAAAAAATCTGTTGAATTGGAAAACGGACTCTGGGAATATGCCAGCATGCGCTTTGCCATGAATCTTCTTGGCAGAAGAGAGCCCTATAGCCAGTGGGAGCAAAATATATTTATTCAGTGGCTGGCAGCCGGTGAAATCAAACTGCCCAATGAGAATGGATGGATCGATCTGGAGGATAAGGTTGGAGTCCTGGTCACCGGCACAGCTGCGCTGCATGATGGAAGTACCATCATTAAATCGCCTGCTTCATTGACCGGTTCGGACTACACCTTCAGTAAGGATGCAAGGGTATTCCTCAGAAAAAAATAGCTATGTGGAAAACCATTCTTGCACTTCTTGTGACCATTATTGTCATTCCCTTCCTGGCTTTTACAATGGATACACCGCTCACCGCTTTTCAGAAAGAGGTGCTTATCGATCTGCTTGCAGTTTACCTGGCAACAGCTCTGCTCTGTTTTGTGGTAAGTACCATCTCGGGAAACCATAGTCAGGTCGATAAATTATGGAGCCTGATCCCCATTGTTTATGTATGGATGGTGGCTGTTCATTCAGGGTTTGAACCTCGCCTGGTGCTGATGGCTTTGTTGGTTACAGCCTGGGGTTTAAGACTGAGCTATAATTTTTCAAGGCGGGGGGGCTACTCCTGGAAGTTCTGGACAGGTGAAGAGGATTACCGCTGGGCGGTACTCAGAGCAAAACCGGAGCTAAGAGCCCAATGGAGATGGACGCTTTTTAATTTGCTCTTTATCTCCCTGTACCAGATGGGTCTGATCCTGCTGATTACCCTGCCGGCACTACGCAGTCTGGAGGGGGCGCCCCTGGGGTGGACAGATTATCTTATAGCAGCACTTCTGCTGCTTTTTATTGTGATTGAAACCATGGCCGATCAGCAGCAGTGGAACTATCATAAAGAGAAGCGAAAAGCGCTGGCCACTGGAGGTGAGATTCAGAACCAATACAAAAAGGGATTTGTGCATTCCGGTTTATGGGGATTGATGCGCCATCCCAATTATGCAGCCGAACAGGCCATCTGGATTGTTTTCTACTTCTTCAGCGAATCCATATCTGCTGAAAAATACACTGACTATGCCGAATACCAGAAACGGGTGCCCCGGTTTTTACCTTTCGGCAAAGGGAAGAAGCTTAATTAAAGGAATAGGCAAATGCAGAAGTACTATACGGAAAACCAAATTTATGTAGCCACCTTTCTCGGGGGACCGGTGCCGGCAGGGATCTTGATATATCAGAATCTTAAAAAGCTTGGAGAGACCAGGCAGGCAACAGCTGCATTGCTGATCACCGGGCTGTTCACCTTCCTGCTGTTTTACGGAATTTTGCAGATTCCAGCACATGTGATGGAGCGGATTCCAAGCCTCGCTTTTACCACCTTCTATACCGTTATTGTGTTTTTTGTATACCGGCGCTTTCTGGCCGATCGTGTCAACAGTGAAATTACGGAGCCTGGAAACCGCGCCTCCAATTGGAGTGTGGCTGGATATACTTTCCTGGGACTGATCATAAACATAGTGATCATATTTGCCATCGGCTCAGCTCAGCCTGCCTATTCGGGGAAGAAAATAACTTTTGGATCACTGAAACATGAGCTTTATTATGACGAAGAACTGATTGATCGCTCTACCGTGGAGGATGTGGCCGGGGTGCTTACCCAGACTCAGTTTTTCAATGAGGAATACCAGAAGGCAGCGAAACTGGAAATAAAGAATGAGCTCTTGGTGCTGGTTATGAATATCCAACGGAAAAACTGGTCCGACAGCGATCTGTTTATGAAACTTACAAACCTGAAAATGGAGCTTCAAACCTCTTTACGGCGGGAGGTGTCTATTGAGCTGATCCACTATGGGCTTAACGGGGAAGAGGATCGAAAGAAAATCTGATCTTTCTCTTACATCACCTCCAGGTCGATCAATTCACAAGAGGGACTTAGGGTTTCCCAGAATTTATTGTCGGAGAGAAAGCTTGTTGAAGCATCTGTCATGTTGTTGGGGAGTAGGAAGTTACTGAATCAGGCCGGAAAGCGGATAATAACATTTGTTCCTTTTCGGGGAGAAGAGTCCATTCGAATCTGACCATCGTGCAGCCGGATGATTTGCCGGCAGAGGCTCAAGCCGATTCCGGAACCCTCCTCCCGGGTGGTAAAGAAAGGAACAAATACCTGCTCCAGCTTATCCTTCGGAATGCCCTCACCATTGTCTCCAACAGCAAGGCATATATGATTGTTGGAATCCTTGTAGCAGGAGAGTTCGATCTCCGGATCCTCATGACTGCCCATAGCATCCAGCGCATTTTTTATCAGGTTAATCAGCACCTGTTCCAGCATCTGACGATCCCCCTCCAGTTCAATATTGCATTGCGGGGTCCGCTTCAGGCTGATACCTTTTGCTCTAAGCTCTTCCTTAAAAAGCTGCTCCATTTTTTCAAAAAGATCCCCGGCTTGAAAAGACTCTATTTTCATGGGGGGCAGAGCAGTAAGCTTTTTATACCTTTCAATGAACTGCACCAGTCCGATGGATCTCTCTTCAATGATGGAGGCGCTTTGAATGGCATCTTCAAGGGTCTCTTCAGTAAGCTCTGATGCCAGTTTTGCCTTTGCCCCGTCGGACAGCTTTCTGCGGATAGCCATGGCGAGGGTGATAATGGGAGTCATGGAATTCATGATTAATCACCCTTATCAGCTTCTTCCAGGAGAGGATCTCCTGCTCCTCCATCTGCATACTGATGTCGTTCAGGGCGATGATATGAACCCGCTCTTTTTTAAGATTAATCTGTGAGTGGTGAATGGTGAGTTGGATCGATTTCCCTCCATGTTGAAGGGTCTCTGTGCTTTCTGTGCCAGGATGCATAAGCAACATCCTGCTGCCCAGTCCGGACTGCTGCCTGTCCAGCTCCTCCAGTTGCTCCAAAGGTTTTACACCCAGGCATTGACCCGCTGCCCGGTTCATAGTGAGGATTTTCCCGGAGTCGTCAAAGCAGATAATGCCGGTGGAGACATTGTGAAGAATGGTTTTCAGGTAGTGGGCCTGAACCTCCAGGTCGATCCGGGTCTCTTTTAATTCGCCGATCAGGTGCTCCATGCTTTCATTGAGTCCTTTGAAATGATTCTTTACATATCGTACAGAATAGTGAAGAGAGAGATCCTGCTCGTGCATGTAAGAGAGAAAATGACCAAGAATCCGGTTCGTTCGGTTTACATAATTGATCAATCGAATGGTAAGCAAAAGGGAAAGGAGGGCAATTCCTGTCGCAGTAGAGGGTTGCATCCTCACCTGCAGGAAATAGAAAAAGAGAAAGGCGCAAGCAAAGATCAGCAAGCAATTTATTACAATGGATATGTAGAAACGGTTAGATCTCATATTTCTTCAGTTTGGCATAGAGGGTGGTACGTGAGATATCGAGCATCTGTGCCGCCCTGGAATGGTTTCCCCTGCATTTATTCAGCACCCTGATAATGGTCAACTTTTCCACATCATCCAGTTTGTAGGATGATTCACCTGTGGGTTCATGGCGATCAAACAGACGTAGATCATCGGGTCCCAGACGAGAGCTTTCGCCCATAATGACAGCACGCTCCATAGTGTGTTTCAGCTCCCTCACGTTGCCAGGCCAGGCATACTCCCTTAGTTTCCGGATGGCGCTGCTGTTCAGCTTCAGATTGGGTTTGTTGTATTTACGGCTGTACTGTTCCAGGAAAATCTCTCCCAGCATCACCACATCTTCTCCCCGTTCCCTGAGCGGCGGAACTTCAATGGCCACGGTATTGAGGCGGTAGAATAGGTCCTCCCGAAAGGAGCCCTCTGCCACCATCTTTTGCAAAGGTTGGTTGGTGGCGGTGATCAAGCGGATATCAATGCGAGCGGGCGTTTGATCGCCCACCCGGATCAATTCCCGGTTCTGAATCACCTGGAGCAGTTTGGCTTGGATTGGAAGCGGGATGTTTCCGATCTCATCTAAAAAAAGGGTTCCCTCATGCGCATTCTCAAAGCGACCCACACGATCGTCCCTGGCATCGGTAAAGGCCCCTTTTACATGTCCGAACATCTCACTTTCAAAAAGCGACTCACTTAAGGAGGCCACATCGACGCCCACAAATATTTGGTCGGCCCGGTTCGAATGCCTATGAATCTCCCGGGCAATCACCTCCGAAGTGCCATGGAACATTTGGTATTCCCGATCCAGATCCTCTGAAAGTTGCTGTTGCCGGTTTTTCAGTTTTTTCACCTCCTGTCCCGATCGCCGCAGGCGCCAGGCATTTTTCAGGGTGATGATCAGCTTCTCCGCATCCCAGGGTTTGGCAATAAAATCAGTGGCTCCCTCCCGGATCGCTTTAACCGCCAGTTCAATATCCCCCATGGCAAAATTCATATCCAGCATCACAATATCATAGGTGTTTCGCCAGAGCATCTCCGGGATTCGGGATGGTTTGGGAAGCAGGTCGATGGTTTCAAACTCATCCTTCAGCAGGATCCGGAGCGACTCCAGGATCTGGCGATTGTCATCGATAATAAGTATGCGTGCAGGGATCATTCCCGGAATTTTCCTGGCATCCATTTGGCATTAAGGGACAGGAGATAAAAGCTTAGCCTTATGATAAAAAGTTATTTCAGATACGCCTTTCGGAACCTGGTCAAGCAGCGCGGAAGAACCCTTATAAACCTCATCGGACTCTCCTTCAGCATGGCCCTGGTCATTATAATATACCTTTATACCACAGAGGAGCTGAGCTATAATAATTTTCACGAAAACAGGGACCGGATTTACAGGATGTATGCGGGGATCGACCTCCTTGGAGAGGATAGGTATTATTCTCCATTTCAGTCGGCCGAAATGGCCGATGCCCTGAAGGAGAATGTTCCGGGTATTGAGCGTACCTGTCTTTTGAAATCTTCTCGAGTATTCCTGGGACTGGAAGACGAGCTTTTTCATGAGTATGTGGGCTTTGTGGATTCCACATTCTTTGATCTGTTCACCTACGAATTCCTGGCGGGTGACAGGACAGCTCCGTTGGACCATCCCAAGAGCGTGGTATTGACAGAATCAGTTGCCAGGAAAATTTTCAAGGATAGCCTACTCAGTTTAAATGATATTATTGGTGAGACACTGGGATTCCCGGAAAATCCCCCGCACAATCAGTACACCATTACAGCGGTAATTGCCGATCCCCCGGAGAACACCTCCTTTAAGTGGACTGTACTGGTCCCCTACAGCAATGCCAGGGTCTACCCCCGGAGCAACGATTTTATGGGCGACAGCTACCTCTACGTGATGCTCGATGAGAATAACAACGCAGATCAACTTGAGGCCACGGCCCAAATCCTTGTGGATGAGTTTATGACCGAGAATTTGCAAATGATGGCCGAGCTTGGCTATATCTCGCCCGATGAACACAATTTCAGCTACCATTTCATGTCTGTCAGCGATTTATACCTTCATTCCACGGATTTCAAGGGCTCCTATGAGCGGGTAGGGAATATGAATGCTATTTACATTCTTTGCAGCATCGCCATCCTGATCCTCCTCATAGCCTGTTTCAACTATGTGATGATTTCCATTGGCACCGCACTGAACCGCATTGGCGATTTTGGTTTGATGAATGTGGCCGGCGCCAGGCGCTGGCAAATCATGGCCCAGTTTGTGGTTGAATCCTTTATACTTACTCTGATTTCTGTGCTACTGGGGATTATTTTGGCCGAGCAGCTTCTGCCCCTCTTTAATAAGCTGGCCATGGAGGAGCTCAGGTTCACCCTCTATGGGTCCGGGGTTAATTTTCTTTTTATGCTGGGAATCATGTTGTTCATTGTGCTCAGCACAAGTGCCTACATCGGTATTTACCTGCTCAGGTCCAGCAGCCCTATTCGTTTCCTCAGGAAAGAAATGCTTTCGGTTCGGAGAAATGGTGTGGCCAGGGTATCAGTGGTAATGCAGTTTTTTATTGCCATTGTGCTGCTGATTTCCGGCGGGATCATTCTTAAGCAATTGGACTATATGACAAAGCGTGAGGTGGGCTTTGACAGGCAGGATATGGTAGTGGTCCATGTGGATTTTGCCATGTCCAAAGTTAATACCCTGAAAGAAAAAATACTTGAATCACCCCATGTGAAGGGCGTGACAATGAGCGATCGGAGCTTTGTATCAGGAAGCAGCTCCCAGTCACTTCGGAACAAAGAGGGCGAGGCAACCACCATTAGATTCCTCAGGGTAGATCATGACTATATCGGAACACTGTCCCTCGAACTCATAGAGGGAAGGAACTTCATGGAGGGCGAAAATGCCGATACCATACCTAATGTGGTAGTGAATGAAACAATGGTCAGGGCCCTGGGACTGGACGATCCCATTGGTGAGAGGGTTGTGCTCGGTTCCGATGGAACAGCAGTGAATATCATTGGAGTAGTCCGCGATTTCCATTACGATTCCATGCGCGATGAAATCCAGCCGCTTCTGATGCATAATTTTCCTTATAACAGCATTTGGTATCTCTTTGTGAAAGCCGACGAGGATATGGCTGCTGTTCTTGAACACTGCGAGAAGACCTGGATGGAGGTGGTCCCTGAGTTTAAATGGGAGTACACCTTCATGGATGAAAACCTTGAAATGCAGTACAGCGATGAGGACCGCTGGAGCCGGATTATAGCCTATGCCTCGATAATTGCCATCCTGCTTTCCTGCCTCGGACTTATGGGGATCAGCGGAGTGCTGGTGACCCGCCGTTTCAAAGAGGTGGGAATCCGTAAGGCCAATGGCGCCACCATCGGGAAGATTGTGGCCCTTCTGAACAAGGACCTGCTGAAATGGGTTGCGCTGACTTATGTGATGGCCTGCCCCACTGCCTGGTTCGTAGCAAGACGCTGGTTGCAGGATTTTGCCTACCAGACTTCCATCTCCTGGTGGATCTTCGCATTGGCCGGACTGGCAGCCCTGCTGATTTCTGTATTGACCATCACACTGCAGATTTACCGGGTGGCCCGGCAGAACCCGGTAAATGCCTTGCGCTACGAATAGAACAGAAAACAATGAGATAAAACCTGGTACAACACTATTGTTTGCATTGATTCTTTCCAAGCATTGAATTTACCAGGGAATTCCCACCTACTCTAAGGAGAGGTTCCAGCCACAGATCAGGAGCTATTTCAAAAGCTACCTGGAAGATTAAAACCGCCGGATAATTTAGTCCTTAGTTAATAAACTTAGTAATAAGTTTTGTGAACTAAGGAATAAGTTGTATGTTTGATCCGTAATAATGCAAAAAGGTGATCAATATGGTAACCCTGACCAAAGCGGAAGATCGGATTATGCAGATACTGTGGGACCTCGAAAGAGGATTTATCAAGGATATCCAGGAGCATTTCCCAGAACCCAAACCTCCCTACAATACCATCTCGACCATTGTGCGGGTGCTTGTAAAAAAGGAGATTGTCTCTTATAAATCCTACGGAGGGTCCTACCAGTATTTTCCATTAATTAGCCGGGAAGATTATCGCAGCGAACAGATGGGCCGGCTTATGAATAACTATTTCGGCAACTCCCTCAAAGAGGTGGTGAACTTCTTGTCAGAGAAGCGCGATCTGGATGTGGATGAGCTGGACGAAGCGCTGAAGATGCTCGAAGATCTGAAAAAGCAGAAGAACAGTTAAGCAAATTTGAAGCCATGGTGCGTTTCATGATATACCTGCTTGAGACAGGCATTTGTCTCTCCCTGCTCTACCTGGCCTACTGGTTGTTCCTCCGGAAGGAGACCTACTTTAACTTCAACCGTTTGTTCCTGGTGGGCAGCATTCTGCTGGCCCTTGGGGTGCCCTTGTTGCACCTCTCCATTAGTATTCCATCGGGAAGTTCATTGGAGCGTCCGGCACGTGGCGTACTGAAGTTTCGCCATGGCTATGGGGAGCTGATTCGCTACATCGATGCCGATTTTGGGACAGAGCCCGGATCGAAGCACACAGCAGCAGGAAGCAAAAGAGGAGTTTTGATGGATGAAGGGGGAGTGATTCCCACAGGCAACAGGCATTCGAGTGCAGAACTGTCTGAATCTGAGATAGATCGGGCAGGTGTCCGGACGGGACCCCATATTTCAATCTCAGGAATTTTATTTCTCATATATATAGGTGGAGTGCTCTACTTTTTTGCCAGGTTTGTATACCTGGTCATCCGACTCTACTTGCTGGCCAAACGAAACAGGGTAAGTCGGCAGGATGGATTCCGGATGGTCGAGATCGAAGAAGAGATCTCTCCATTCTCCTTTTTCCGCTTTCTATTTATCAATAACGGATCATTTACTAATTCGGAATTGGACCATGTGCTTGAGCATGAAAAGGCGCACATCAGGCAAAGGCACACTACGGATCATCTTTTTGCACACGCACTTGCCATCTTCCAGTGGTTCAACCCTCTTGCATGGCAAATGCGAAAGGCGCTGAAAACCACTCACGAGTATATTGCCGACCGGCAGGTCATGGATCAGGGTATTGAACGAATTGATTATCAGGCATTATTACTGAAACAGGTGATCGGGTATCACTCTGTTGAACTTGTAAACAATTTCAATCTAAAACCCATTAAACAACGAATAGCCATGATGAACAGAACCCAATCGGGACTAGCGGCCAAGCTTAAAGCGACGCTGGTGGCACCCATTGCCATACTTATATTTTTCCTTTTTGCCGACTTTACCCTCACAGGGACCGAGCGTGCTGTTCTATTTCCCGGGGCTGACCTGCAGGGATTGTGGATTTCACAGATAAAGGATGATGTCAACCATGCCCTCCGGATCAACGGGGACCATTTCTCTTATACCGAAGGGGTGGAGATCCGTGATTTCAATATGCGGATCGGGAATGGAGAATTACTACTCTCGGAAGCTCCTGGTCGCGGGGAGACAGCACTTAAGTTTGAAGCGAGTGAAGATCAATTGACCCTCTGGTGGAATGATGACAAGGGCACCATCTACACACGTTCGAAGGCAGATAATACGCTTGACCATCTGTTATTGGAGAGCGGAATGAAGCTGCAACTTCCTTATATTTCACAGTACAGGCTGCTGGAGGATGAAACCCGGCTTTACAGGCTTGGCATGGAATTGAATGCGGGAGGGGATGTGATCCTCTCTTTTGACGGACGCTCCATTCAATTGCAAGATCTTTCCGGACTAGTGGAGCAGGAACGGAGCAAGCTGAACAAGATGAATCAGGCGTCCATTACCGCTCTCTTTCTGGTGGATCAGGATATTCCTATGGCAGAGCTTGCCAGGGTCAGAGCGGAGTTAAGAAAGATGGGGGCACTTCATTTTGCCGAAGGGGGCTATCCCCGGAGTGACCTGAATCTCTCGCCGCTGCTTTACCATACGGTGGGATTACCCAGGTTGTTGCCTCCACCAGGAGCAAAAGTGTTGGATAAAAAGGAGATGGAAAAGCTTGGTGGCAAGCTCCACACCATCGATCTGTCGGCTCGCAATACCACTCCCGGGGATGTGGACGCGGGGCTCCGCAAATTTATCGGAAACCACAGCAATGGAAGATATGTGATTTCCCTGGAGTATGACGGGGCCATTCCCTACGGACAGTACGTAGAGTCGGTGGATATGGTCTGGAGAATCGTCTACAGTTTCCGCAACCAACTGGCCATGGAGCGTTACAGTATCCCCTACGATAAGCTGGGTGACGACTTGCAGCGGGAAATCCGGAGAGCCTATCCCATGGCACTCTCGGAATCATTGAAAAAGCAATAAGCCCCTACAGGTACACCTTTAATAAATCTGCCTCCTGAACCAGCAGGTCCCGCTTATACCGAAGCAGCTGCTGCTGGTTCCGGAAGTAGAAATCTGACATATAAAAATACTCTGACAGAGAAATCTCCCCATTTTCCATGGCTGAGGTAAGCAGGCCCGGACTGTTGACAGAATCCAGCGCCTCCTCCAGCTTATTCATACGCAGGTGGAGTGTTTCCAGCTTGTTTAGTTTTTGCCGGATCTCTTTTTCCTGCTGGCTGTTATACTGATCCAGTTCGGCTTCCGCATGGGCCACTTCTGCATGAGCCTGTTTTACAGTGTTTGCGTTTTCCCACAGGGGGACCGTAATGCCCAGGCGAAATCCTCTGAAGGCTTCATCAGTGACAGATTCAGAAAAATAACCTGCTGAGAGTTTGGGTAAATGCTGGCTTACTGCCAGGTTTTTGCTCTCCTCTTTCAGGTGAAGACTCTGTGTATGAAGCTGGGCATGGGGACCCATTCGGTAGGCTTCAAGCAGCGAATCGGGGTTCATCTCAAGGGCCCTGGGAAAGAGGGTGTCCTGAATTTCTACATTTACTCCTCCGGTGATTTCCAGCAGAGCCAGCCTGTTATGTTCCAGCTGAGATCTTACCTCATCCAGCTCCCCTTCCAGGGAAGCTACCAGTAGATGAGACTGATTGAATTCCAGGGCTCCCACTTCACCGGCATCCAGCATATGCTGTACATGCATCTGGATGGTTTGAGCCCGGTCCACCCTTTCTGAAAGCAGACCCTGTAATTGATTCAGGTGGATCTGTTCAATCCATAATTGTCTGGCCCGGAGTAAGACCTCCTGACGTACAAGCACGTACTCCAGTTCGGCCCGGGAACTAAGGATCTTTTTCACCCTGGATCTGTGGATATAGGTGGTGGGAAAATCCAGCTGCTGCTTGATCCCGAAATCCACACGGTGACCAAGTTCAATCGGCTTTCCATACAAATAGCCGAATTCTACCTCCGGATCGGAAGGGGTATTTCCAGTACCGGCTTCAATGATCGCTACCTGGTATGCTTCTCTGGCTACTTTTAGCTCCCGGTTTTGTTCCAGGACCAGTTTCATCAGGGTATCCGAATTCTGAGCTTTGATGCTGGCGATTATACCAAAAGCCAGGCATAAAACTATGATCACTTGTGTTTTCATGTTTTTCTTTTTTCAATCATGTAGTATACTGCGGGGATCACAATCAAATTTAACAAGGTGGAAGTGACCAGTCCGCCCAGAATCACAATGGCCATAGGGCTCTGGATCTCATTCCCCGGTTTGTCCCCGCCCAGTGCCAGGGGAATCAGTGCCAGCGCCGAGGCCAGGGCGGTCATCAGGATGGGATTTAGCCGGTCGGCCGACCCATGGATGATGGTTTCTTTCAGACCATGTCCCTCCTTACGAAGCTGGATGTACCGCGATACCAGCAGAATGCCATTCCGGGTCGCGATCCCGAACAGGGTGATAAATCCAATGATGGAGGGGATGCTTACTACCCTGTTGGTGAACCAGATGGCTACCACGCCCCCGATTAGTGCCAGGGGAAGGTTCAACAAAATTACACCGGCCAGTTTCCCGCTTTTAAACTCCTGAAAAAGGATTACAAAGATGACCAGGATGGCCAGCAGGGAGGTGATCATCAGGGTAAGTGATGCACGCTGTGCACTCTTAAACTGTCCCCCGTACTGAACCCGGTATCCTTCCGGCAGCTCGATCTGACTCTCTATGGTCGATTTGATCTCTGAGACCACACTGCCCAGGTCGCGTCCGGCAGTATTGGCCGAGATGACAAGTTTTCGATGAACATTTTCCCGGTTGATGGTGTTGGGTCCGCTTGTCGATACCACATCGGCCACATAACGCAAGGGGATGCGATTCCCATCGTAGGTGTCGATCAGGGCATCTTCGATGGCCTTTTTGCTGTTCCGAAAGGGTGCATCGTATCTGACCACCAGGGGATAGTTGAGGTTTTCGTCATACACCTCTGCATATTTCTCTCCGGCAATGGCCGTCTCCACAAATTGAGTTAGCTGATTCTGGGAGATTCCGTAACGGGCCAGCATCTCTCTGCGGGGACGAATCTGGATTTGTGGAACTTCCACCAGTTGCTCCACATTCAGGTCCACCAGTCCGGGAATACCGGAAATGGCTTCCTGGATCTGGGTAGCAGTTCTGTACATGGTATTCAGGTCGGTTCCAAAAAGCTTGATGGCAATGCTTGCCCGGGTACCAGAAAGCATGTGATCGATACGGTGACCCAGTGGCTGACCGATGTTGAGGTTGACTCCCTGGAGGCCGGAGAGCCGTTCCCTTACCTCTTCCATAAAGGCTTCGTGATCCCGCTCTCCAAGGGTGTAGGGGACATCGATTTCGGCCGAGTTGGTTCCGCCATGGCTGTGCTCATTCAGCTCTGCCCTTCCTGTACGCCGGCACACATAATCCACTTCGGGGACCTCCATCAATTCTGTATCGATCTGCTCAATAAGACGGTTGCTCTCTTCCAGGGAAACGCCTGGAAAAGTCACCGCAGTAATGGTAAGTGTTCCTTCGTTAAATTCCGGGAGGAAAGAGTTGCCGAATCTGGAGAAAAGCACCAGCGCAAAGACCAGCAGTCCAGCGGCAAGAATTACTACTTGGAGCCTCCATTTAAGCAGCACGGGAAGCACCTTCAGATACCAGCTGTTAAGGTGTTGTACCAAGTGGTTGCCTCCTCGTTCATCGCGTTCGAGTTGCCACTTGCCGGTGAGCATGAAACTGGAGAGGACCGGAGTGAGGGTGAGGGCCACCACCAGGGAAGCCACCAGAGAAACTATAAAAGTGATGCCAAGGGGCTTTAGCATGCGACCCTCCATTCCTGCCAGGAAAAAGAGTGGAATAAAAGAGACAATGATGATCAGGGTGGCTTGCACTATGGAGGAGCGGATCTCCACCGATGCCTGGTAGATTACCTGTAGCTTTCCCTGCTGCTCCGCTTTAGGTTTCCTGTGGTTCTGTTTGAGACGCTTCAGCACATTTTCCACATCGATGATGGCATCGTCCACCAGGGCTCCAATGGCAATGGCCATGCCCCCAAGCGACATGGTGTTGATGGTGAGTCCCATCAGCCTGAGTGTAATCAGTGACAGCATTAGGGAGAGGGGAATGGCCACCAGGGAAATGAGTGTGGTACGCACATTCAGCAGGAACAGAAACAGAATAATTGCTACAAACAATCCGCCCTCCAACAATACCCGGAACACATTGGATACAGCAGTATTAATAAAATCGGCCTGACGGAAGATATCTGAATTGATCTCCACATCGTCGGGCATGGAGGCTTGTAATTCTGCCAGGGCAGATTCCACCTCTGCGGTAAGGGTCAGGGTATTTACATTGGGCTGTTTGAGGATGGTCAGGATAACAGCGGGTTTGAGGTCCAGCCAGGCATCTCCCACACGGTCGGGATGACCAATCTTCACATTGGCCACATCGGCAATCTTTACCGGCTTCCCATTCCTGATCCTGATCACTGCGGAGCCAATGTCGTTAGGATTGGTAGAGCGTCCGGTGGCCCGGACAGCATACTCCTGTCCGTACTGGTTGATGATGCCACCCGCTGCATTGCTGTTGGTGTTTTCTGTGGTGGCAATCAACTCCTCCAGGCTTATATCGTGGTATTTCATTTTGTGGGGATCAACCAGGACCTGGTACTGCTTGGGCAAGCCTCCGATGACCACCACCTGAGCCACTCCGGTCACCGATAGAAGCCGCTGCCGTACCTGCTTATCGGTAATGGTCCGCAGGTCGAACATGGATAGAGAATCGGAGGTAAGTGATACAAGCATCACCTCTCCCATCACGGAGGTCTGTGGTGCAAGGATGGGCGCTTCAATATGCTTGGGAAGCAGGGTCGTGATGGTAGGCAGTTTTTCACTGACGATTTGTCGCGCCCTGTAAATATCCGTATTCCAGTCAAACTCCACCCAGACGATGGAGAATCCATAAGAAGAACTGGAGCGCACCCGTCTTACATCGGTGGCTCCGTTGAGTGACGATTCGATGGGAAAAGTCACCAGGGCTTCTACCTCTTCGGCTGCCATTCCATGCGCATCGGTCAGCACTACCACGGTAGGTGCCGTTAAGTTGGGAAATACATCGATTTCCATATCCCTGGCTGTGAATAGTCCCCCAATCACCAGCATCAGTGACAGAAAGATGATCAGCATCCTGTTATCCAGGGAGTATTGTATGATTTTGTTCAGCATCTCTTTTTCTTTTAATGGGAATGTCCGTCTCCAACCACGCCACTTGTCATGGAAGCCGCCTTAATCAGCATAACTCCCCGGGTAACCACCCGCTCTCCAGCATGCAGCCCCTCTTTGATTTCCACCCTAAGGCCATCATTTTCTCCGGGTATGACGGATCGCTTGGTATAGCTTTCTCCGGTGATCTGGACATAGAGATAATATCCTCCCTGCTCTTCGGTCAGGGTGGCGGCCGGAACAGTCAGAATGTCGTTTCTTACTTCTGCTTGCAAATAGACTTCAGCAAATGCGCCCTCCAGAAGTTCCCCATCGTTTTCAAGCTTGAAAATGACAGGCAGGTAGTGGTCGTTTTCGGCCACGGAGACACCCGCTGCAAGTAGCCTTCCATTCATCTCCTCCACAGTAAAGACCTGCTCAGTATAGGCTGGTCTGAAATGAGCTGTTTTTATCTTTTTCAGCTGACTGTAGTACTGCTGCGGAAGGTCGGCCCGAAGCATCAGGGTACGGTTGGTGGAGAGGGTGGCCAGCAGCTTGCCTGGCTCCGTATACTCTCCGTCCGAAACCAGCAGTTCATGAATGGTCCCGGATACGGGGGCTTTCACGTTGACACCACCATCCGAAATATTGGCAGCCAGGCTGTAATAGCGCAGACTGTCCTTCGTATAGGTGGACCTGGACTCCTGAAACTGCCGTTCGGAAAGGGCATCCTGTTCATACAGTACCTGGTGTCGCTGGTATTCACTGCGACTCTTCTCCAGGCTGTTTTTGGCCTCCTCATAACGCAGTTTCACATTGTCTTCCACCAGGGTTTCTGAGGAGAGGGTAAAGAGTAGTTGACCCTTTTCGACCGCCGTGCCCTGGACCAGGAGAGGGTCCGCAAACCTTACGATTCCCGGACTGCCGGCAGTGATATTCTTCTTCTCTCCGGGCATAGCTAATAGCTCTCCACTGGTAGGGATCACCGCATGGAAGGGGGCAGGATTAATCTGCGAAACCATAAAATCTGATTTCCAGGCCTGTTCCTTCAGGTAGGTAATCTCCCCTGCGGTTAAGCCTTCATGGTCATGATCATCCTCCGCAGTTTCTACGGCATGGATGGCGTCATGGTCCTTAAAAATGTGTGCATGCTCTTCTGCCGATTGGGTGACAGAGCCCTCCGTATAGCTATATTCTGCATGATATGAACCCTCTTTTTTCGGAGTGAAAGGGACCGTGAATATTCCTGGGGTAAAGGGTCGGCCCGAGGTGACTGATACTCCGTCGATAAGGATGGTCACATGGCCCGAAGAACAGGCTTTGTAGGTGGCAAGGTCGGTAAGATGAACCAGGAAGGTGGTTTCCTTCCCGGCCATCAGAGGGGGATGTTCGATGAAGAATTCGTACTGATCGCTATACAGGGTATATTGTGATCCTTCTTCGGCATGCTCGTGGACGTTCTCGTGCTGACCGACATCTTCGTGGGAGTGGTTACTGCAGGCAGTAAAGAGGACCAGTAATGAGATAATTAGGACTTTATACATAATTTGAGTTTTTAATACAACAGCAATACGGTGTGTGGATGATACACCGCAAATAACATCAGGAAATGATGGCTTAAGTTATGCGAATGCAGGGGGTGCCCGAAGAGCCCGGGTACCCTCATCTATATGAGATCGACAGGGTAGTTTTAGCAGGCTGTAAAGTTTCGAATTATCTACAAGGGGTAATTCAGGAACCAATACATGGCTGGAAAGCATCAGGACCAGCACAGGGCTGATCCATGTTTTTATTACAGGGGCGCTGTATTTTTCAAATACCACATCGTTAAAGGCATGGCAGTGTGTGGGATGCCCCCCTGCTTCCTGATCAGCATTGCTACCATGCTCGTGTCCGTGTTGATCTCCGTGTTCGAAGGGACAATCGGTGGCAAGGGGACCGGTAACTGCGAAATGATGATGATGTGGTATCAGACTGTGTCCCAGGAAGGCTGAGAAACAAAATAAAAGAATAACCACTATGTACCTGTTCACTTTCATCCTTCAGACCGGTGGAGGACAAAAGTAGTGAATTCTTTATAAATCAGGTAATTTCCATGAAAGGGGATTTCTTTTTGATAATTTTGTAATTAGTCTTTCAATTTGTATAGGAGCTCAAGTGAAACGAAATAACTCTCATGACAAGCAAAGGAAACAGTCTTAAAAATCAGAACAACAAGCAATATGTAAATATCGCCATCGACCTGATCCTGAAGGTGGGAGCTCTTTTCCTGGTGGTCTTTCTTTGCTTTAAAATTTTGAAGCCCTTTCTGGGCATGTTGCTCTGGGGTTTAATCATTGCTATTATCCTCTTTCCGATATTTCAGCGCTTGAGGGTTTGGCTGGGGAAAAGAAATAAGCTGAGTTCCATTCTGTTGACTCTGGTGGCACTCTCCATCCTGATCCTCCCGAGCATCTGGCTGGTAAATCAGTTGGTAGATGGAGTCAAATTTCTTGCCGGGAATATCCAGGCGGGGGATTTTCATATTCCACCCCCCAGCGAAACCGTAGCCGGCTGGCCGCTGATCGGTGAGTGGTTGTATGAAAATTGGCTGCAGCTTTCAGAAAACCTGGAAGAATCCTTGAAGGGTTTTATGCCCCAGATCGTAAGCTGGGGAGAAAAGACTCTGGGGACACTGGCCAATACCGGACTGGGGGTTCTTCAGTTTGCGGCTTCCATTATTATTGCAGGTATCTTCCTGATTTTCTTTGAAAAGGGTTCGGAATCGGGGAAACAAATCTTTAAAAAGATAATAGGAGAGCGGGGGGAAGAGTTTTTGGATATTTCCCTCCAGACAATTCGTAACGTTGCTACCGGCGTACTGGGTGTGGCGGTGATCCAGACCACCCTGATGGGTGTGGGGTTGATCCTGGTCCCCATTCCGCTGGCAGCTGTCTGGATCGTATTGATCCTGGTGATGACCATTGCCCAGTTACCAGTATTGCTCTTTAACATTCCCCTGATTATCTATCTTTTTGCTTTTATGGATCCCTTACCTGCGGTGTTATGGACCCTTTACTTCCTGGTTATGGGAATGATCGACAATGTTTTTAAACCCTTGCTTATGGGAAAGGGAATGGAGGTGCCCATGCTGGTGATCTTCCTGGGGGCCCTTGGAGGGTTTATGGCTTTTGGATTTATTGGATTATTCCTGGGCTCCATTGTCCTGTCACTGGCCTATAAATTATATTCCGCCTGGGTGGCTTCTGAGTCTGCATAAAAACTGAGTTTTGTCAGCTATATATGAACGTATGTTCACTATCTTTGTGAACCATTGTTCATTATATACCTATGTCTCCAAGAAGCAAACAGTTTCGGAAAATTGTCTCACCTCCTGCCATGAAAGGTTTTCAGCCTATTGGTGTTCCTTTTAGTCAAGCAGCTGTGGTGACGCTCCTCTATGAGGAGTATGAGGCTCTTCGCCTGGCAGATTATTCAGGACTTAAACAGGAGGAGGCCGCTGCTTTAATGAATATTTCACGCCCCACATTTACCAGGATTTACAGTTCCTGTCTGAAGAAGCTTGCCATGGCCTTTACCGAAGGACGGTCCATTGTGATCGAAGGGGGTGATGTGGAGTTCGATAAGCAGTGGTATCGATGCCATAAGTGTACCACGGTCTTTCACCACCCCGATGCAGAGCATAAAGAGTGCATCAACTGTCATTCGGAAGATATTGAGCATATCAACCAGAGCATACGCGACTGGAAAGAGGAGCAGGGTAGTGTGAAGCCTGTGGATGTGGTGGAATATTGTACCTGTCCGGCCTGCGATTATGAAATCCTGCATCAGCCGGGAGTTCCCTGCTTTTCACACACCTGTCCCCAGTGTAAAACCCCTTTAATCCGTAAACGTGTTTGAGCAAGAGACAAATATCACTATCAGGTATGTGATGCCGCTACATTTTGGCGACCGGATTTCTGTGGAGACCAGCCTGAAAACGGGTAATAAATTAAAACTGGATTTTAAATACAAGATCCGCAACCAGGATCAGAAATACCTGGAGCCTATATCATCAAAAATGGATAATTAATCAAGTTCAGTTAACATTATATATAATAGATTTAATAAGTATCGATTATGAAAAGTACAGATGTATTGGTGATTGGAGGAAGTGCAGCCGGTTTGGCTTCGGCACTGGCATCAAAATCACACTATCCTGAAAAAAGCGTAACGCTTGTAAGATTAGAGACTAAAGTAGCAATTCCCTGTGGAATTCCCTATATTTTCGGAACCCTTGAAAACACTGATCAGGATATATTACCCGATGGTGGATTGATCAAGTCAGGAGTCGAGATTGTGATAGACGAAGTAATTTCGCTTAGTGGAGAAACTAAAACAGCTACCCTGAAGGGTGCCGGCGAAATCGTTTACGATAAACTGATTCTTGCCACCGGTTCCAGGCCTGTGGTTCCAGGATGGCTGAAAGGCGCTGAGCTGGAGAATGTATATACTGTTCCAAAGGACCTGGTATACCTCGATGCCATGAAGAAGAAGCTGGAGAGCAAGAAAAACATTGTGGTTATCGGAGCCGGTTTTATCGGTATTGAGATGTCCGACGAGTTGAAGAAGACAGGTAAAAACGTAAGTCTGGTTGAACTTCAATCCAATGTGCTTCCTCTGGCTTTTGATCCGGATGTTGCCAGCGAAGCGGAGACCATTCTGAAAGAGCGTGGAATCAATGTACTTACCGATCATGGTGTAAAAGAAATCCTGGGGAAGGAGCAGGTGGAATCGATTAAGATTACACATGGAGATAAGGAAGAGATCATGGAGGCAGATGCCGTTATTCTCTCCATGGGATATGCACCCAATGTGGACCTGGCCAGGGACCTGGAGGATATTACCTTTAACAGGGATGGCTTTATCAAGGTAGATGAGTATATGCGTACCGACCACGCTGATGTATTTGCAGTGGGAGACTGTGCTGAGAAACGTGATTTCTTTACCAGGAAGCGCTCCAAGGCCATGCTTGCATCCATCGCCTGTGCAGAAGCCCGGGTTGCAGGTATGAATCTTTATAAACTTTCTACCCTGAAAACCATCAGCGGAACTATTGCCATCTTCTCCACGGCCCTGAATGGAACAGGATTCGGCGCAGCCGGTTTAACTGAAACCCTTGCCCGTAAGGAGGGGTTTGATATTATTGTTGGGAAATTTGAGGGCGTTGACAGACACCCCGGTATGCTGAACAAACCACACAAGCAGATAGTAAAACTGATTGCAGGACGTGAAAATGGCATCATCCTGGGTGGTGAAGTGATGGGCGGGTCCAGTGCAGGAGAACTGATCAATATTATTGGTCTGATTATTCAGAACAAGATGAATATAAATAGTCTGCTGACTTTGCAGATTGGAACACATCCCATGCTGACCGCCTCACCCGCTGCTTATCCTTTGACCAAGGCAGCTGAAGTGATTGCCAAAGAATTTTGGAAACATTAAGTTGATGACATGTATTTAAGGGTATTGTCGGAAGTGAGAGCCATGGATGGATTTGAGTCTGAACATGGCCTCTCTTTCCTAATAGAAACGGATCATAAAAAGATCCTGTTTGATACGGGTTCTTCTAATCTGTTTATCAGGAGTGCAGCAAGGCTCGGGATCGATCTGGGGGAGGTGGATCGCATTGTGCTGAGTCACGGACATTGGGATCATGGCAACGGCCTGGAATATATGGAAGGAAAAACCTTGATTTGCCATCCTGGCTGTTTTGTAAAACGGTTCAGGAAAACCGGAAAGGACGAACTGGGCCTCTCTCTCTCTGAGAAAGAACTTGGTGAAAGATTTAACCTGGAAACCTTTCGTCAGCCTCTCAAGCTCTCCAATCATCTCTGGTTCCTGGGGGAGATTCCCCGGAAGAATGATTTTGAGGCAAAATCCACGAAATATATCCTGGAGGATGGCTCTGAAGATTTCATCATGGACGATTCGGGATTGGTTGCCATTACAGATAAGGGACTGGTGGTAATTTCCGGTTGTGCCCATGCCGGCATCTGCAACATGATTGAACATGCCAGGCGGATCACTGGGGTCTCCCAGGTAGCTGCTGTCATCGGAGGATTTCATTTAAAGGCTGTCAACAAACAGACCCGGAAGACCATTGAGTACCTTGAAGAGCTGGGTGTGAAACAGGTGATTCCTTCACACTGTACCTTCGATCCGGCCCTGGATCTTTTCCATCGGGCTTTTGGAACCAGAGATGTACTCACAGGGGGAAGCTTCGTATTCTAGTTCTCCCAATAACTTGTATATGTTCAGCGGAATGTTGAAATTGTTTCTGTGAATAATAGCACGTTTTTGCCCCTGGAAAAAACTGAGCGGATTATTTCCCTGGATCTGCTTCGGGGACTTGCTGTACTGGGAATCCTGGTAATGAATATCCAGAGTTTTTCCATGCCCACAGCCGCCTATATCAATCCCACAGCCTATGGAGATCTGAGCGGAGTTAACAGATGGGTTTGGATCTTAAGTCACCTACTGGCCAGCGGGAAATTCATGAGTATATTTTCCATGTTGTTCGGGGCCGGAATTTTACTCTTTACTCATCGTGCCGAGCAGAAGGGGTTCAACAGCGCTGCCCTTCATTACCGGAGAATGGGATGGCTTCTGCTCTTCGGGTTGATGCACGCATACCTTTTGTGGACAGGCGATATCCTGGTATCTTACAGTATTTGTGGTATGCTGGTGTTCTTGTTCCGGAACAAGCGTCCGGCTATTCTCATAAGGATTGCTTTTACTTTTTTCCTGGTTCCCATGCTGCTCGATTCTCTCTTCGCCTGGTCAATTCTTTACTGGCCACGGGAGGCTATGCAGTCCACAATGGAGAGCTGGTTACCAGGAGCAGAGAGTATACAGCATCATCTGGATATATACAGGAGGGGCTGGATGGAGCAGATGGAGCTTCGGGTTCCGGGAAGTATTTTTATGCAGAGCGGATACTTTATGATGAGGTCTTTCTGGCAGGTGACCGCCCTGATGTTGCTGGGCATAGCACTTTTTAAATGGGAGGTGCTCTCTGCCGGACGATCTTCGCGGTTTTACCTGCGCATGGCCCTGATCGGCCTGGTATCCGGATACCTGTTATCAGGGCTCGGGGTCTGGCTGAATTTTAAGATGCACTGGAACATGGAATTCTCCATGTTCCTGGGAGCACAATTTAATTATGTGGGGAGTCTGTTCGTTGCCCTTGGTTATACTGGTGTGGTGATGCTTGTCTGCAAATCGGAATTCATGCATGGTTTGAAAAATGTGTTATCTTCGGTTGGTCGCATGGCCTTCACCAACTATATATTGATGACACTGGTCTGCACTCTTCTCTTTTATGGACATGGATGGGGGCTCTATGGCAGTGTGGAGCGGAAAATCCAGGTGCTAATCGTTCTGGCCATCTGGGTACTGATCTTGATAATTTCCCCACTCTGGTTGAAGCGTTTTCGTTTTGGACCTTTGGAGAGTTTATGGAGGAGTCTGACTTACTGGAAAACATATTAATTATTGAATAATAAAATATTACAAGATGAAAAAAACAGGATTGTTCCTAGGTGTAGTACTTCTGATCTTAACAGCTTGTAAGCCCTTATCAACAAAGACCGTTGTAACAGAGGAGCTTGGTTTTAGCTTTGCCTTCCTCACAGATATTCACCTGCAACCCGAGCATGAGGCGGTGGCAGGTTTCCAACAGGCCATTGACACGGTAAACAAGCTTGACCCAGATTTTGTGATCACAGGAGGTGACCTGGTGATGGATGCGCTGGATCAGACCTACGGACGGGTCGATTCGCTGTATGACCTCTACAAGAAGGTTTCGGGAGAACTGAATATGCCTGTCTATAACACTCCGGGAAACCATGAGATGTATGGCTGGCACCGGGCAGAAGAGGGAATTGAATCGAACCCCGATTTTGGCAAGAAGATGTTTGAAAAGAAGATGGGCGATCGCTTTTACTCATTCGATCATAAGGGGTGGCACTTTATTGCACTTGATGCCATTTCCAGGGGTGAAGACGGTCGCTATATCGGGAAGATTGATGAAGAGCAGATAGCGTGGCTAAAAGAGGATCTGTCGCAGACTGATAAAGAGATGCCCATTGCCATTACTGTGCATATTCCATTTATCACTGCCTCTACACAGCTGAGACTTGGAGCCATGGCCGCCAATACGCCAGAGGGTGTGATCTCAAACTCACTGGATGTGCTAAAAATGTTCGGGGAGCACAACCTGAAGCTGGTGCTACAGGGACACCTTCATTTAATAGAAGATCTTTTTATGGAAAATAAAGTACACTTTATTACCGGAGGGGCTGTTTGCGGACGCTGGTGGAGCAATGAGCCGGGCGATCACCCTGAAGAGGGTTTTATGATGATCCATGTGAAGGGTGAAGAAGTAAGCTCTGAATATATAGATTACGGCTGGACCCCCTCCTGGAATAAATAGAAGCATTCGTATTAAAAAATTTCTTACTTTTACTTTATCATTGGTTTCCATATGTCCGCCATCGGCGGATGGAATCAAAAGGGAATACCGTTAGAATCGGTAACAGTTCCCGCTGCTGTGAATCCATATGTGGATCGGCGACTTGCG
>JAOZQY010000023.1:34498-49536 GCA_029931975.1 Bacteroidales bacterium
CAAGGAGTTTATCCTCATACTAGTGGCTTCTGAAAGCAAACCACTGTTCATATAATTCCGGTCGGGATTTGAATGGGAAGGTTTCAGGAGTCCGGACAAGTCAGAAGACCTGCCAGTGATAACCCAGCTATTGCAGCCCGCGGTGAACGGGAAGCTGATCAACTTTCAATCCTTGGTCTAAGCTCACCATCGCCCGCTGCGACTTTAAATGTTTAATAGTTTTAAATCGTAGCATGATGACAAAATTTTACTTTTCGCTTACAGGATTATTTCTGATGGCTTTCACAGCATTCGGACAGTCCTACATCTCTCCTGAAGAAGGCCATAAGGTGGCCTATTTTTTCTCTGACATTAACCACATCCAGACCTGTGACGTGGGGATACAGTTCTTTTATTTTAGCAACGGAGACACGATTTACCAGGCCGATCCTGAAGAGAGGGATATCAGCAACAAATTTGGGAAGCCCGCAGATTACAGTTTACTAAGTTTTCCAAGTTTCCTTAGCCTGTCGCCCGATGAGACCTCCCTCTGGGCGGGCTATACGGACCTGGACAATGTGGATGCCAGGATCTATCGTATTGATGTAGCTTCAGGAGTATGGAGCCTGGAGGCCAGAATGGCTTCTAACTGGGATCTGGCTTTCTGGAACGACTCCATATTGGTATCGGGCCTGAACGATGCAGATTTCAGTACGCCCAATGCTATTTTTGTCCTGGACACCTCAGGAGGAGATCATCACAGGGCTATAATTGAAACAGAGGGAAGCTCTGCAGGCCTGGCTGTGGATTCCCATGGAAATCTCTATTACGGTACCTCCTCGTTTACCGAACCCAATGCCATCTATCGCTGGGACAGCATTCAGCTGGCTGCTGTTATAGAATCGACCGGTGCAGAGCCGCTTCAACTTTCAGATGCTGTAAAGCTGACAGATCTTCCCACAGGAGCCTATGATTGTGATATGGATGACGGGGATCATCTTGTTTTCACCATGAATACCTGGGGAGGGTCCCAGGTGATCGGGCGCTGGAATGATACTGTTGGTGACGGATTTCAGTATGACACTATTGCCACATCCTCCGACTGGTTGGGGATGATAAAATCCAGAGGAGATTATACCATTCCTGTGGCTGGTAACAGCCTCTATACCATCGGTTATGATCAGCCCGTTGCCGATTTACACACCGGTGATTATCCTCCTCAGCTCACCGGATTGCTTCCTGTAATTACCGGGTATGAGTCAGAATCTCTTGATCCTATCGATCTAAGCCAATATGTGACTGATCTGGACGATCAGGATGGTATGACCTTCGAAATAACAGTACTGTCCGAACAGTCTGTTGCAGCTCTGGCCGTTGAGAGTACTTTATTGACGGGAACTTTCGGTTTGGCCGGACAGGCCAACCTGGTCATAGAGGCCAGCAGTGCTGGAAGTACTGTAAGTGCTGAAACTGTGATAGGTACCTGGCCCGAAGAGGAAGGCGACCTGCTGCTTAGTGATTTTGGAGAATTAGCACTTGATCCGGAGACTTTCTGGAATGGCTCGGACGAATCAGGTCACTTTAGTTCCGGACCGGCACGTTTTTACAATGCATATAGCACTGAATATTTTTCATGGAGTGGTTGGGCCTATTCTAATACCTCCGATATAAATACCCCCGGATATATGAATCAGTACAGCGCCTATACCGGTGAAGGGTTTCATGGAGATGAAGCAGCCAATGATATTTACGGGGTTAGCAACCTCTATGGTCCGGCAATAATTGATTTTGTGGAAGGTAAGGCCCATGCTCCTGAAGGGTTTTTTGTGACCAACAGCACTTATGCGGTCCTTTCCATGATGGAGGGAGACTGGGCGGCAAAAGCCTTCGGAGGTGAGGACGGAAGCGATCCGGACTACTTCAAACTTTTGATCTGGGGTCGTACCAATGGAGAAAATACAGATACTATCGAGTTTTACCTGGCCGACTATCGTTTCGAGGATTCAAAATATGATTACCTGATTAAAACCTGGCAGTGGGTGGATCTCTCTTCACTGGGCAAGGTGGACAGCCTGATGTTTGGACTTGAATCGTCCGATAATGGCGATTGGGGCATGAATACTCCAGCCTACTTCTGTTTGGATAATCTTATGGTTCGTCCCGATGCAGCACCCTTTGTAGCTAATCCCATGACTGATATGACCTTCATGAGTGATGGAACGGAACATGTGCTCGATATCAGTAATGTTTTCTCGGATCCGGATGATGATGATGACCTGATTGTGAAGACAGTGAAGTCCAACAGCAACAATGGTTTACTGTCCGCAAACATCCAGGGGGATGAATTGACCCTGAGGGGTAATTATACTGCGGTGAAGACTGTTGAGGACGTTCAACTGGTGCTGGAAGGAAGCTTGGGTGGACTCTCCGCCCTGGATACAGTGATGGTATCGCTTGAATATTCTACCGGTATCATCCCTGATCCATTGAGCAGTGTGGTTCTCTATCCGAATCCTTCTTCCGGTCAGTTCAAAATAGAACTCAACACGGCGGAAGAGCTGGATGTCAGGATATTTGAAATTACCGGATCGCAGGTTTATTTGAATGGGAAGCTTGTGTCCGGACAGTCTGTTGATATCAGCGATCTGCCTGCAGGTGCCTATATTGTCCGTATCAGGCATTGTGGTGGAGTAATTAGCAAGATGATCCAGAAATTATAGTGCCTTGAAACGACATCTTTATACATATATCCTTTTGATGCTCTCCTGTATGGGGATTGACGCTCAGTATATTGCTGAGGTGATGGAGTATAAGCCGGCACCCGGACAGTTTACCAATAGTATGCCATGGGGCTGTCCTGTATCGGCCCACTCCCTGGTGGGTGGTGTAAACGGGAGACTCTCTCTGGGAGCCTTTGGAGGCTATGTGATTTTTCGTTTCAAACAAGCAGTGGAGAACCATGAAGACAACCCTTATGGGATTGATTTTACCATTTTTGGGAATCCGACCAATGAGTGGTCGGAGCCCGGAGTGGTCTGGGTAATGAAAGATCTGAATGAAAATGGCCTGCCCGATGATCCCTGGTACGAGCTGGCAGGAAGCGATTACTATTTCTCCTCCACAAGGAAACAGTATCAGCTAAGCTACACCAATCCCGGAGGAAGCGTGGCTGCCAATGTACCATGGTCCGATGAGCTTGGAAACACCGGGAGAATTAGGGCCAATAGTGCCCATACACAGCCTTATTATCCCCTGAATGATTCATTTCCGGATGTTGCGGCCGCTAGCTATACTCTTGGTGGCACCCTGATTCAGGGGTCAGTGGATGTGGATCATCCTCCGTTTATTACTTCCCGCAGAAGAGCCTTTGGTTATGCCGATAACCAGGTACGGGGATCAGGATCTCATTTAGAACCTGATAATCCCTATACACCTGAGGTGGAAAATTCGGGAGGTGATGCCTTTGATATTGCATGGGCTGTGGATGGGGACGGAAATTTTGTGGATCTGGATGTTATCGATTTCGTGAAAGTTCAGAACGGACTACTGCATGAAGGTGGTTGGCTGGGAGAAATTTCCACGGAGCTTACCGGTGCTGTGGATGTGGCAGCTAAGGACGGACTTACGGGCAATCTCGATCTGCTGGTGCTTCAGGACCTTCCCTTTGAAATTGATACCGGGACTATTCAGTTAGAGGTATTTTTGTTTCATAGTGGCCGACCCGTGGACTTACCTTTGATTCAATGGGAGCTCAGTGAGCCCTGGGCCGCGGTGGATGAAAACTATATTCTGTCAGTGTCCGGACAGGGTCCGCTTACCCTGAAGGTTTCGGTATGCGGTGATACATCCCTACAGAATGTTGTATCCACCATAGTGAATCCGGGAATCTCAGGCAGCTCTCTTACTTCAATAACAAGAGAAAGTCTGTTCGAACTCAGCCTCTATCCCAATCCAGCGGGGGATATCGTACGCATCGAAGGTACAAATGATGCCAATCTGTGTTTTTATAATCTATCCGGAAAGATGGTCAGGGAGGTAGATCAATACCAGTCAGGGAGTGAAATTTATATTCACGATTTACCCCCAGGTGTTTATTTGGTTCAGATAGCTGAAGGATCGCTTGTTCGCCGATTAAAGCTTCTAAAACAATAGTATGAAAAGATTGATATGGATCCTGGTGCTTGTGGGCTTTTTAGCCTTCCCCGTGTTTTCTCAGGGGATACAGGACTCCGTATATGCTATTGAAGAGGTGGCAATTACGGCAGAACGGATCTTTGTGAAAGAGCAGGCGGGCATGAAACAGACCAATATGGACACCACTATTCTGCAGCAAAAAGTCGCTCTTTCGCTGTCGGACCTCCTCTCTGAAAACACCTCGGTATTTATTAAGAATCACGGACGGGGCGCACTGGCCACAGCTTCTTTTCGGGGGAGCTCGGCTTCCCATACCCAGGTAAACTGGAATGGAATCAATATCAATAGTCCCATGGCCGGCATGGTCGATTTTTCACTGATTCCGGTCTATATCATTGATGAGCTGATCCTGAAGCATGGCTCTGCTTCACTGGCCGATCGAAGCGGAGGTATCGGGGGCTCCATTAATATAAATAACCAGGCAGAGTGGGGCGAAAAGGGCAGGGTCAGTTATATGCAGGGAATAGGGAGCTATAGCACCTTTGATGAATTTCTGAAGCTGAGTCTTGGAAAGGGAAAGATCCGGAGCAAAACCAGGTTATATCATAACTATTCAAAAAACGATTACACCTTTATCAATCGCGGGATAGCCAGGATCGACCCTGTTTCAGGTGAAATATCTAATCCACTCGACACCAACAGTCATGCTGCCTATAGCCGTTATGGCTTGCTCCAGGAGATTTATTACAGGGCCCAAACCAACCATATCGTTTCAGTGAAATACTGGGGGCAGTATGCTGACCGGACCATTCCAAAGCCCAGCTCCTACGAAGGGCCTGATTACTCTAACCTGAACAATCAGCTCGATACTGATCATCGTTTGGTGGTCGATTGGAAGTACTATGGGGATAAGGGCAAACTCTTGCTTCGTACCGGTTTCGCCGGAAAAAAACTCGATTACAGTCAGCAGAACCGTGTACCGGGACTCGGTGTGATTCCTGCCATTTTTTCGATAAGCAGACAAGAGAGTTTTTTTAATACCCTTTCCTATTCCGGGGGATCGCAGGAGGATCTTTCCTGGGAAGGTAGTATGGATCTGAACCGGCATCATGTGTTTTCGGCCGATTCGGTCTCTGGAGCCGGGTATGAAGGGGGTCGTAGTGAACTCTCCCTGATGTGGGCCCTGCGGAAAAGTTTCCAGGACAGGATAAACCTGAACCTAATGCTCCGGCAGGAGTGGGTCGATGGACAGCGAGTTCCCTTTGTTCCATACTTCGGTATGGATGTGAGGTTGATTCAGGGAATGGATCTGCTGCTGAAAGGAAATATAGCCCGGAATTATCATCAGCCCACGCTCAACGATCTCTACTGGCAACCTGGAGGCAACCCGGACCTGATACCCGAAGAGGGATTTACTATGGAAATGGGAATGGAGTATCAGCAGGACTGGTCAGGTCACCTGCTGAAAACTGAACTTTCACTCTACCGTTCCGATATTAATAATTGGATTATCTGGATCCCATCCTACAGGGGCTTCTGGGAGCCACGTAATATCCGAAGGGTGCTTTCAAAAGGTGTGGAGTGCAACATTCAGGTCCGGGGATACCTTTCTGCATTGAACTATAAGCTATCGGCCACCTATGGGTATACCTCTGCTGTTAACGAAGGCAACCCCTTGATCTGGAGCGATGAATCCTATGGCAAACAGTTGGTATATATTCCTCTTCACTCGGGGAACATGATGGCCCACATTGAATGGGGGAACCTCTTTCTTACTTATCAGTACAACGCCTACAGTGAAAGATATACCACATCCAGCAATGATGTAACTGAACGCGACCGACTTTATCCATATTTTATGAATGATATCTCGGCAGGGAGTACTTTTAGTTTAAAACGAGTTGAGCTCTTCCTGGAGCTAAAGATGAATAATCTTTTTAATGAGTCCTATCATACCATATTATACCAGCCCATGCCGGGACGAAATTTCCAGCTTATAATGAAGATACAACTTTGATTTCATGAGAGTCCGAAAATGGATATATATGGGACTAAGCACCCTTTTTTTTATCACAGGATGTATGAAGGAGGAGCTGCTGTGGGATCTGGAACAGCCTGCTTATGATATCCCTGACAAGGGAATCTTTGTAACTAATGAAGGAAACTTTATGTATGGGAACGCTTCTTTGACCTACTACGATCCGGAAACCAGGGAGGTACTGGATGATGTGTTTTTCAACACCAACGGCCTGCCGCTTGGTGATGTAGCCCACTCCATGACCATACACGACAGCCTGGGCTATGTGGTGATCAATAACAGCGGGAGAATCTATATTTTCAATACCAGCACCTTCGAGTTGGTGGGTAAAATCACAGGACTTACCTCGCCCAGGTATATGCATTTCATAAGCGATACCAAAGCCTATGTCAGCGATCTCTATGCCCGGTCCATTGCCGTGGTAAACCCAATAAGCAGAGAAGTAACAGGGTCCATTCCTGTTGGCAATGCTAACCGGGAATTCTATCAGCACTCCACCGAGCAGATGCTGCAATACGACAAATATATCTATACCAACTGCTGGAGTTACGACAAACAGGTACTGGTAATCGATTCGGAAACGGATAGGGTGGTTGATTCCATTGAAGTGCTAAAACAACCCAACTCCATGCAACTGGACAGGGACCATGCCCTGTGGGTGCTTTGTGACGGTGGAGAGGAAGGAAGTCCATATGGATCCGAGGCAGGAGGATTGCTGAAGATCGGTGCCGGGTCAAGGGAGGTGCAGATTGTTCATCGCTTCGTCCGGGGAGAGCGGCCTATGAATCTGGAGATCAATGGGAGGGGCGATACTCTTTATTATCTCAACGGGGATATTTTCCGTTTTGCAGTGGATGGTTCAGGTGAACCGGAGCTGCTGATAGAGAGTCCCTATGAGGGAGCTTCGATGGCTGGCTTTTATGGTCTGGACGTGGATCCGCTTAGCTCGGAACTCTATGTGGCCGATGCCATTGATTTTGTACAAAGGGGGATGGTTTACAGGTTTACTTCAAAAGGAATGCCGGTGGATACTTTCCGTACAGGAATTGCCCCGGGAGGTTTCTGTTTCAATTTTTAAAAATATGTTGTAATTTGTTGTAGGAATTACATCGAAACCACATCCATGACAATTCAGCAATACCAGAAGAAATGCTCCAAAGAGTACCTGAAGAGCATTAAGTTTCCAAAAGAGAACACCTATTTATATGGCAATCCGGTTCAGGCGGTCCTCCCCATTGAGACGGCCATTGGTAAAATTATGATCATTGGTCCCCAGCCGGCAGCTAAGCTCTATTTTGTGGATGATATTCCTGATGTCCCCCTCTATGATGCTACCGCGCCCTTCTCCATTGAACCCTACCATGATGGCTCGCGGGTGCGCAGTTCTTATACAGGGCAGGAGTTGAGCGAGGTGATCCTGGAGACGCTGGAAATCCCAAGGGAGAAGTGCTGGCTCACCACCCTGATCAAGGTCTTCCTCTTTGATGAGGATCATGTGAAGAAATACCACAGGCTCGGTAAAAAGATTGAGGCAAACAGAAAGCATTATACCGAATATGCGCTTAAGAGCATGCCATGGATCCGGCAGGAAATCGAGATTGCAAATCCCAAAGCCATCCTTTTATTGGGACCGCAGGTGATTTCCAGTCTACTTCTTATCCCTGAAAAGGAGGCCATGGATCTGATAACTGGTGAGGTGGTAGAGAAAAAAATTATCTGGAAAAACAGCAATTTTATCTGCCTTCCTCCTCCGGGTGTGATCATGGAGCGATCGGCCCGCAATCCCTGGCCCAGGAAATTTACCCTCCAGATTGGGCCCAAAGCTGCTGCTGAGATCCGGAGACTGGAGGCTCAACCCAGTATCTGACCTGACTTTCCGACATTCTGATAATTCCTTTACTGATAAAGAGTGGGGATACGGGGATGAGGACCCCGCTATTTTCAATCCCACGGAACTGGATGCCGAGCAGTGGGTGCTGGCGGCAAAGGTGGGTGGACTGAAACAATTGATACTGACGGCCAAGCACCATGATGGTTTTTGTCTCTGGCCCGCCACCATTGCACTTGTAAAGGAGCTGCAACCCGGCGTAAAGATCTTTTCTCAAAGGATAAGCTGGTGGAAGTGATAGCAGAATTGGGGGGGCCAAAGACCTTTGACCATGTGGTGTTGGGAGAGACCATTAAAAAGGGTCAACGGATCAGTCGTTTCCATGTGGAAGCGGAGAATGAAGATGGTATATGGACCAGGATTGCTGAAGGCACTACCATTTGCTACAAAAGAATCCTGCAGGTGGAGCCAATTACTTCCTCCAGAGTAAAAGTGGTGATCGAAGAATCAACGTACCCACCCCTGATTTCAGAGGTGGGTTTGTATTATTCCGGGAATCAGTGAAATAAGATTAGATCCCGCTAAAATCTACATTGTCAAACACCAGTGAAGGCAGTCTCCACGAACGGGAGGGATCCACATCGTTGCCCACTGCCACCAGGTCCTTCCAGAGCTGTTTGAAGCTGCCGGTGATGTTCATCTCTGCAACGGGCTGGATCCGTTTCCCTTTTTCAACCAGGAAGCCTTCAATGCCATACGAGAAGTCGCCCGTTGCTCCGTTGTTGTTTCCTCCGTTAAAACCGGTCACCAGGATGCCCCTGTCGATATCGGCCAGTAAGCCTTCCAAGTCCTTCTCTCCCGGCTTGAACACCAGATTGGTAGTACCTCCTGTGGTGGCTTCCATTTCCAGCTTCTTGCCATAGTAGGTGTCGATGTAGTAATTTTTCAGGATGCCGTTTTCAACAAGGGGCATCTTTTTTGTGGCCATTCCCTCACTGTCAAACAGTCTGGAACCGCGTCCCGATACAATAAAGGGATCGTCCACGATGGTCATCAGATCAGAGCCGATCCTCTCTCCTTTCATTCCGATCAGGAAGGACTGCTTCTGCTGGATGGCGTAACCGTTCAGGGCAGAGATCAGGGGCCCCAGGGAATTTCCTGCCACTTTATTTTCCACGATCATCGGCATTTTCCCTGAGCCTATCTTTGCCTGTCCCAGGCGATCCAATGCTCTTTTCAGCGCCTTCTTCCCGATATCTTTCCGGATCAGTTCATCGTTGAAGATTGAGGATTCATACCAGTTTCCACTTGGACGCGCCTCTCCATCAGTCACTGAGACCGAGGCACTCAGCGAATAATATGTATTTTCAGTATCGCCTTTAAAACCGTTGCTGGCCACCATCACACTTCCACTCATTCCGTCACGGTAGGAGGCAGATACAGAGATGATGCGTTCATCTGAGCCAAAGACCTCTTTTTCCAGGGCAAAGGCATCCTTTACCTTTTGCTGGGGATCCACCGATGTGAACTTTGGATCCATACTCTTCAGATCGGGTCCGTCGCCTTTGTAGTAACGTTTGGGATCGGGAAGGGTACGAAACTCATCTTCGGCCAGGTACTTTGTACCGGCAATGGCCTCCACGATAAACTTGCCCAACTCCTCCTTGTTGGTAATCCTGTTGGTGGAGATGCTGGAATACTTGTTATCTACATAGAGATTAATCTGCATACCACTTCGGTTCGACTCCTGGAGCTTATCGATTTTCTCCTCTCGTACCTCAATCTGGCTGCTGTTGTTGTTGTATATGGATACGCGGGCCTGTTGTGCACCGTTCTGAACGGCATGCTCCATGGCCCATTTTGCTATGCTGTATTTTTCGTCTTTAGTCATAATCAATAATTTTCAGGGTTATGCACTGGTTCCTCCAACGGTGAGTTTCTTCACCAAAACGGAGGGTAGTCCCATGCCTACCGGAACCGATTGTCCCCCTTTACCGCAGGTCCACGTACCGGTAGCGGTCTTATAGTCCCCTGCAGCCATGGTAATATCGGCCAGTGCCTGGGGTCCGTTCCCGATGATATTGATGTCCTTAATAGGTTCGGTCAGTTTCCCGTTCTCGATGAGCGTTCCTGATTTTACGAAGAAAGTGAAATCACCTGCTCCGATCTTCACCTGTCCGTTGGTGAAATTATCTACATAAACACCGTAATCGACACTTGATATAATATCGTCGGTGGTGTGGGGACCGTTTTCCATATAAGTGATCCTCATTCGTGGAATCGGCATATAACGGAACGACTGTCTGCGTCCGTTCCCTGTGGGTTCAACACCATAATGTTTGGCACTGATCCTGTCGTGCAGGTAGCTTTCAAGCACCCCGTCTTTGACCAGGTAGACTTTTTTCACATCATTGCCTTCATCATCGATGTTCAGGGCTCCCCGGTTGTACTCCATGGTGCCGTCCTCTACGATATTGATAAAGTCTTTTGCAATGCTTTTGCCCATTTTATCGGAGAAGATCGATTCACCTTTGCGATTGAAATCTGCTTCAAAGGGGTGACCCATGGCTTCATGCAGCAGGATTCCCGATCCTCCGGCGCCCAACACTACGGGCAATTCACCGGCTTTGGGTTTTCTTGCACCAAAGAGGAAATTGGTCTTTTTCACCGCTTCCCGGGCTAGCTCTTCTACCACATCGTCGGTCATAAATTCAAAACCCCGTCGAACCGACCGGGCACTGTAGTCGTTCTCAATCTTTCCATCCTTTTCCATCACACAGACCACACCCAGTGTGGCCATGGGGCGATAATCAAAGGTGAGCAGCCCTTCTGAGCTATAGAACATGATATGGGAGGTTTCGTCGCGCTGGAACACCCTCGCCTTACTAACCTTTTCGTCCAGTTCAAAAAGTCGATCGTTCACCTTTTGAACAAAAGGAATCTTTTCCTCGATGGTGGAGTTTTCCCATTTCTGGGAGACTTTATAGTAGTTGGGAATCGATTTTTCGAATATATCGCTTTCCTTAAAAGTTACCGGATCGTTGGCGATATTGGCAGCAGTTTTTGCCACCTTCAGCATATCCTGCAGGTTGGTCGATTCGGTATAGGCAAAGCCTGTCTGGTCGCCCTTCAGGACCCTGATCCCTACGCCGTAATCGATATTGGAATGTGCACTGTTCACCTTTCCGTCTTCCAGTCCCAGGCTGTTGGAGATGGTATGTTCGAAAAAGAGGTCGGCGTAGTCACCTCCCTTAGACATTGCTTCGGAAATTACCTTTTGCAAGGTCTCGGGGGTCACTTCAAAATGGTCTAAATAGCTTTTCACATCCGGTGAGATTTGAATGTTTTGGCAAGATTTTAACAGCGGTGGCAATACCATGGTTCCTGCCACAGCAGCTCCGCCAGTTTTAATAAAATTGCGTCTGTCAATGCTCATTGTTTATCGTTTTTTCAAATAGGTTTCTCAATGTACAATTTTCCCTTGTAACAGAAAGCAAGCATTTGTATGGTAAGCAGCATCTTAACATAAATTGTGTACTTTTATCCGATATCGAACACTAAACCCGAACAAGACCATGAAATATTTGAAAGTTTTAAGTGTGGTAGCCATCTCACTGGCACTTTTCTCCTGTAGCACCACAGAAGATGGATGGATCTCTCTCTACGACGGTGAAAGCCTCGACGGGTGGACCGCCTCGGAGCATGTCGATTCCTGGAAAATAGATAAGGGGGTCATTGTTACCGGTGGGGAACGCTCGCACCTTTTCTATACTGGCGATGTCATGGACCACCAGTTCAAGAATTTTGAATTCTCTGTGGATGTAAAAACCACTCCCAATTCTAATTCTGGAGTTTACATCCATACCGCATTTCAGGAAGAAGGCTGGCCCGGGCAGGGCTACGAGTGTCAGGTTTTGAACTCCAGTGGAGAAGGCGACCATGTGGAGCGCAAGATGAGTGGAAGTATTTATGCTGTCCGCAACATGTGGAAATCAGTGCAGGCTGATAACCAGTGGTATACTTACCGTATTAAAGTGGTGGGAAAAACCGTACAAACCTATATCAACGATATGCTGGTTGTGGAATATACCGAACCTGAAGTATTGTGGCGTCCCGAAGGATGGGAAGGGCGCAAACTTAACCCGGCGGGAGGGACCTTTGCCTTCCAGTGTCACGATCCGAAGAGTATTGTAGCCTATAAGAATATAAAGGTGAAACCCCTTGCCGATGATCTGCCAACTCCCGGAACCCCACCGGCCGACCTGGTCTTTGAAGAACAGATTGTCCGCCTGTCCACTGCTAATTTTCCTCTGATTGATTTCCATACCCACCTGAAGGGAGGCCTTACCCGTGAAGAAGCGCTGGCGCATGCTCGCACCTATGGTTTTACCTACGGTATTGCTGTGAACTGCGGCCTGAAAATGGGGTTTGAAAGCGATGAGGAGTTGACAGCCTACCTGGATGCATTTGAACCCACCCCCCTGGCCTGGCACGCCATGCAGGCTGAAGGCAGGGAGTGGCTGGAGCTGTTCAGCAAGGAGAACCGGGAGCGTTTCGACTATGTTTTTACCGATGCCATGACATGGACCAATGACAATGGGAAGCGTATGCGGCTCTGGATTCCGGAAGAGACCGAGATTGGAGATCCTCAAGATTTCATGGATCAGCTAGTGGACCGGATCGTGAAGATTGTCTCCACAGAACCAATCGATATCTATGTGAACCCCACCTACCTTCCGATCGATATTGTGATGGAATATGATGCATTGTGGACAGAGGATCGCATCGACCAGGTGGTGAAGGCCCTGGCAGAAAGCGGTGTGGCACTGGAGATCAACAACCGGAACCGGATACCCAGTGCAGCCTTTATCAAACAAGCCAAAGAGGCAGGTGTGAAATTCACCTTCGGAACCAACAATGGGGGGGCAAATGATCTGGGTCGGATGGACTATGCCATCGAGATGATTGGTGAATGTGGACTGACCCCTCAGGATATGTGGTATCCTGAAGAATAGATAGACTTATTTCGTGACCTTACTGGCAAATTAGTGAACTATGGGCAAATTTGATCTGAATCGACGGAAGTTTCTGGGTGCCCTTTCACTGGGGACCGCCCATCTGATGTTTCACAATCCGCTCTATGGAGCAACGTTGAGGTTTACCTCTGTCGATCCGCTACAGCGTGTTATTCTGGGGAAAACAGGTATTAAACCCACTTTGCTCGGTGTAGGTACCGGGAGCAGTGGTGGAAACCGCAGCTCTTTTTTAACCAGGCAGGATAGAGCTAAAAGCATTGCCACGCTTCGGCATGCTTACGATCGTGGAATCAGGATGTTCGATAGTGCCGACACCTATGGCACGCATGGACTGGTGGCTGAGGCGCTGAAAGGGATGAACCGCGAGGAGATCGTACTTGCTTCTAAGATCTGGACCCGGGAGGGGGGTATTCCGGAGCCGGAGCGTCCCGATGCAAATATTGTGGTGGATCGTTTTCGTAAGGAGTTGAACACCGATTATATCGATGTGGTTCAGCTACACTGCATGGTCGATGCAGGGTGGACAGATCACGAGCGGAGACAGATGGATATACTGGAGGATCTGAAGGTTAAAGGGGTCATAAGGGCCCATGGGATCTCTGTACACTCACTGGAGGCGATGATCGCCGGGGTGAACGATCCATGGGTGGATGTACTTCATGCCCGGATCAATCCATTCGGAATTGCCATGGACCGGCACGATCCTGCCGAGGTGGTTGAGGTGATCCACCAGATGCATAGTTCGGGCAGGGGAGTGATCGGTATGAAGCTGGTTGGAAATGGGGAACTTCGTAACGAAAGTAAGAAAATCGATCAGGCACTCAGGTTTGTCCTGGGACTGGGCAGTGTGGATATGATGATCGTTGGATTTGAGTCGGAGACACAAATCGACAACTACCTCGACCGGATGGAGAGAGCACTGAAGGAGCTTGCCTGAACAACAAACAAATCATTACCTTTAGGGCTGATTTATTCAGGTAGTGAAAAAATTAACTGCTTATATCGGTCTTGCACTGTTTCCATCCCTGTTCTGCATAGCACAAAGTCCCGATTTTTACCTGGGCTTCGATCATATCTTGGATAATCGGGAGTATTTCACCTCCTATGCCAAACACCAGACCATTTTCGGGGCACGCATCAACCCGGGAATCTCTTTTTCATTCGATTCTGTTCATTCGGTACATGCAGGCATCAATTATATGTATGAGTTCGGAGGGGAATTGCTGGAAGTTAAACCGCAAATTGACCTCTATTACAGCTACAAGACGGAGAACCTGCAGGTCTTTTTTGGATCGTTCCCACGCAGGGAGCTGATGAATTATCCCCTTTTCCTGCTAACCGATTCCCTTGATTATTACCGGCCCAATATGGAAGGAGCTTCCATTGGTTATAGCTGGGATTGGGGAACGGTGCATGGATGGGTAGACTGGACCGGAAGGGCAACGGAAGATACCAGGGAATCTATACTTGCAGGGATCGATGCAGTCTTCCGGGCAGGGATATTCTATTTCTCACCCACCTTTACCCGGTATCACCTGGCCCGCAGTGATGCTGTTGATGATCATAACCACATCAGGGATGACGGAGCCATCATGCTGCTTGCAGGAATCGATCTGTCGGAGCGTATCCCGCTGGACTTGTTTAGCTTTGCCTCCGGGCTGGCCATTACCTACGAGCGGACCAGGCCTTCCGATTACCAATTGTTTCAGGGATGGTTTTCACAGTTGGATATCAAGCATTCTATTTTTGGGATCAAAGGAGCCTATTACAGGGGAGAGTCGCCACCCCTTTTATATGGCGATCCTCTTTACCGTTCGGGGAACTATGGCAGGATGGATCTCTACGTGGAACCTTTCCGCAATCCCAGGATCTCTTCCAAATTTGGCTGGAACTTCCATTTTCTGATTGGAGACAGGGTTTACCATTCCCAGCAGATCCTGATCCATATCAGCCTTTAGGGGTGCCTTTTCGCAAAAGCGATCTCGAAGTATTCATAAAACCATTTCACAATTGGGATTCTTAA
>JAOZQY010000164.1 GCA_029931975.1 Bacteroidales bacterium
CGTTCACTATATTATTTCGCAGGGCATAGTAAGCAATTGAATTGACTGGCCAGTAGCGGAATCTCTTATCGGTTAGCATCTCCTTCATATTGTTCACCTCAGTTGCTGTAAGCTGGTTGGAATAGATTCTTCTGCAGAGCTTAAAGGGAGAGGAAGGGCATTTTTTGAGTACCTGGTTTTTCCAGTGGTAGAAGACAGAAGAAGAGATATTGCAAAGCCGGAGGACAAATTTGAGGTTGATGTTCTTCCGGTATTTAAGGATAGAGTGGACAAACGTATTTTTATTTTCGCTTATGGTTTTCTGAAGTTGAGAAGATCTTCTGAGTATTGCTGAGAATGTAGTTGCCAACTTTAGATAAGTTCTGATAATTGTTGTCGATTCTCTCTTTTCCAGGAACCGTTCAAGAAGATCGATATCGGAGAGTTCAGATCCAAGATATTTATCTTCGTTTTCATTCTTCCACCTCCAGATGGTAGACCTGTCAATGCGCGCAATGTACTTATGTGGAAGTTTGTTTCGTTTGGCCAGCTGTTTGATGCTGGTGTGATAGGAGTTGTATTGTTTCAATCTCTATTGGTTTTTTTAGTTATATCCTGGTTTATGGAAAATGTAACTGGTGAAATTTGAAGTTTTTGATAAAAAATATCAGGTACTACGTGATTATCCTGGAGAAGTTCCACCCCCTGAATTGAACCATTAGTGAGTAATAATCGTTAAATTTGTAGAAAGCAGCGTTATGGGAACAGTAGAGTTAAGAAAAGAGGTTCGAAGCTACATTGATAAGGCGGACGAAAGGTTCCTCAGGATGGTTGATGCCATGAGAAAGGAATATGAAGAGCCTGATGTTGTGGGGTATGAAGTCGACGGCACACCTATTACACAGGAAGACCTGAAAAAACGAGTCAAAACCGCTTCTGCACGGGTTAAGGCTGGTCATTACACCACCCAGGAGGACCTGGAAAAGGAGATGGAAAGTTGGTAATGAAAAAGAAGCTTCCGGTACGTTGGGATGACAAAGCCCAGGAGAGCCTTGATGGTATCTACGATTTTATTGCTGAAGACTCAGTAAGTGCTGCCAGGCACGTTAAGAAGACATTGGTGATGGTTAGCTGGAAGCCTGGGCCACTTACCTGAGAAATACTCCAAAGAAGAATACCTGGCCGATGAACCGGAGAACTATCGGTCAGTATCCAAGTGGCGTTACAAGATCATTTATGAAGTAACGGACGAATACGTAATCATCTCCGATATCTTCAATACTAGTCAGCATCCTTCCAAAATACGGAAAGCAAAGGATAGCTAGACAATTCCGACTCCCCGCCCTTCTGCAAAGCTGAAAGGGAGAGGAATGGCATTTTTTGAGTTCCAGGTTTTTCCAGTGGTAGAAGACAGAAAAGGAGATATTGCAAAGTTATCCCAGTTTAATGAAGAAAAGAAGTTTTTCTGCCTGATTTGCCCATTTCAAAAAGAACGCCCTTTCGGGCACTCTACTTTTTGAAAAGAGCAAAGGCTAGCCGTTGCTTTCAGCGATTGCTTTGCAATTCGAAACTTTTGCCCGCGCGCAGGAAAACAAGCGATCGCAGTGGTATTCAGAATTTCGCTAAGAATCGGGATGGGTTATGGACAGAAATTGACTCTCCTCGCAGCAAGCTGCGAGGCATCATCGATCTTCTTATTGTTTATTTTTTTGCGCAAGCAAGATTCACAATTTTTCACCGTTTTGCACAACCGGATTTGTGAACAAACCAATTTGACGGGATTTTTTTATCATACCAGTTACGGAATGCAGGGTAGCCCGATGTCTCACCGATCTGCCTGGATTACCCGGCTGGCGAAGCCCGACCGTGAAAAAAAATCAGCGAACAGTTCCGCAATCCGGTTCGCCAGCCGGTACCCGTGGCGGAGGCACTCCACCCGACAAGGTCGGAACCGCCATAGTTCAGGAATTTTTACCTTCTTCTCCTTCGAAGAAGGTTCGAACTTCGTTCAAAACATCCGACAATATGGGACTTCCTTCAAATTTAGGGGGAAGTCCTTTCTTTTTGCCCTCCCCTGCATCGCTTGATTTCCTTTTCCCTACGCTTTTTTTTACCCTAATGCTTTACCCATTGCCTGCGTTGAAAACGCGCAGGCAAAAAGTAAAGCCCAAGCACACTTTTTGCTTAGCAAAAGTTTAAACTTCTCCAGTTTAGCAGTTACCTCAGAGCATGACAAACACCCGCTTCCAAGGGTGCAGGAGGAGGACTATTGTTCGTCTTTTCGTTTGAATCCAAGCGGATTTCGAGGTTCTGGATTGTCATGTTTATCCATTAACTCATTCAAGTAATTGAACAACATTTCGATATTCTCGTCCTGATTGTCAAGTTTAATCTTAATCATTTCGATATCTAATTGTATATTCAATGTGGTTGCCAACATTTCCCGCATCTTAACAAAGATCTCGATGATTCTAATACTTAATTGAGTAGCACGCTTGCTTTTAAGTACATTGGCCAACTGAAGTACACCATGCTCGGTAAATACCAATGGCAAGGATCCGCCCAGATGCTGTCTGGAAGGTATCGCATTTTGCGATACCATAATATCAACCTCAGACTCTGTTAGTTGAAACATGAAGTGCAATGGAAATTTGTCACGATTTCTTTTTACCTGCTCTCGAAGTCTGGTAGCTCTGACATCGAACAGATCAGCTAAGTCTTTATCCAGCATAACTTTACAGTTACTGATAAAGTATATCTTCTCCGTGATTAGCTCCTCTGGAATAATCAATTTACCTGTATCTTCTGTCATTCCTATATTTTATAAGTTAATCCTTATACCTATATGTGACAAGGGAGTACCTGTGGGCACTATGTTTTTTGAAAAGAGCAAAGGCCAGCCCTTCGAAACTTTGACCCACGCGCAGGAAATCAAGCGTTCGCAGCGAAACTTAAATCTTATGGACCGCATCTCGGATTTTAGTGAAATTTTCCGGAACCAAAAAGGTGTTAAGATCCTGGTAAGGTGGATTTCTCATGGACGTTGGCCGAAACCGCCAAAGTGTATCAGGATCAACCTTCTTCTCCCTCGAAGAAGGTTCGAACTTCGTTCAAAACAGCCGACAGCACAGGACATCTTCTTCACATAAGGGGGTGTCCTTTTCTTTTCTCCATGCCTTTCTGTCATGCATGCTTTCCCATTGCCTGCAATGAAATCTGAGCTGGTAAAAAGTAGTGCCTTGGTACATATTCCAGGTTATTTTATAAAATCCAGGTAGTTCTCTTGGTTTAACAATTGGACCTCTGCCTTATAGGTTTCGGTCCATGATTTGGGAACACGAAAACTCCCCTTTCTCCACTTAATCTCATACCCGGCTAAAGCTCCTTGCCTTTCCTCAACGTAGTCAATCTCCGCACCTGTGTAGAGCCGCCAGAAATATGAGTTTGCAAGGGATCTGTGATTATTTAACCATTTCATACGTTCGGCAATGAGGAAGTTTTCAAACAAAGCTCCCGAATCATTTCTCTGATCCAGGCGATTTAGATTACCAATCAGATAGTTTCGGATCCCGGTATCCCAAAAGTAAATCTTACTCGATTTTTTGATCTCATTTCTCAAATTCCGGCTAAATCCACCTAAGCGGAAAAGAACAAAAGCCTTTTCGAATAATCCAATATAAGATTCAACTGTCTCATGGTTCAGCTTTAAGGATTGACTCAATTCATGTATTGAAACCTCTGATCCAATTTGAAATGCCAGCAATTTCAACATTTGATAAGCCTTTTGAATATGCCTGATCTGGCCAATTTCTATGATGTCCTTCATCAGATATGATTCTCCAATCTCTCTCAGAACTTCAAATCTGTCATTACGATTCGATTGAGTAAGTACCTCCGGATAGGAACCAAAAACTAAAAAATCATCCAGTAGTTGCTTTAGTTCAAAAGAATTGTGAGTGGAGCCCATTTCTTCCTGACTCAAAGGGAAAAGAGTAAATACCCTTTTACGTCCCGTCATTGGCTCTCCAATTTTAGTTGCCAGGTCAAATGAAGATGAACCAGTTACAACCACCCTTAATGAAGGTATTTCATCATGCAGGATCTTTAAGTGTATTCCCAAATCCGGGATTTTCTGACCCTCATCGATAAATAGCAGTTCATATCCTTCAACCAAATCCTGCATTTTTCTCAGATCCTGGCCGGTGAAAACCTCTTGGTATCTAGCTTGATCAGCGTTTACGCGGACTGTTCTATAGGGTAGTTCGTTGGTAATACTACTCAATAGGGAGGTTTTACCTGTCTGTCTGGCACCATACAATACAATAAGTTTTTGACCCTTAACCAGTTCATCACTAATACTCTTTCTCAAGTATCTATTAATCCACATGATGCAAATATCGAAAAAATATTTCGGCAAACCATAAAAATTCACGTTAATAATTGCGGATAGCCATGATATATTTCCCTTCAAACATATATTTCCTGCAATTAATACTAGATTATTTCTACACCAACTTGGCTATTTGAAAGGAACATAGGTACACCAATAGAAACTTCTATCAATACAGGCACGCCTACCTCTGAAGGAAACAGAAACAAAGATGCAGCAAGAGGCGGGGCGGCAGCCCCCCTGAACACCTGCCGCCCCGCACAACCGGATTAGAAATTCGAATACTACTTTTTGAGCTCCAGGTTCATTATTTTCTCGAGTACTAATGAAACGGCGCCAATTGACGTTGCCTGTTCTCCAAAAGTAGAAGGCTGGATTTTTAGGCCCTGGTTGGGGGATAAAAGATATTTTGAAATTTTGCTGTTAATGAGATCGAAAAAGAATTGCCCGTTCAGTGAAATTCCACCACCAATATATATGATTTCAGGATTTAGTAGGTTTGCCAGGTTTCCGATGCCATGTGCGAGATATTCTGTAATGTTATCGTAGATTTCAAGTGAAGGCTTATCACCTTGTTTCGCCGCTTTCCCGACGTCACACCAGAAAGTTAGATACCCTTCGGCTTCTTGTTTATCTTCTATATCCCAGAAATCATTAAATAAGTGCTTTAGTCTCAGACCTCCAGATCTGTCGCAGTTTTCATTGTCGCGTTTTTAAAGAACAGCTTGAGTTTTGTTCCAGGAAAGACTGCTTCATAATCGTTCAGTGTCTGACAAATCTCTCTTATAGCCATATTATTTCTGGGTGTTGCCAGGCTGTTTAATCTGACCGTAAGGGTGTTTGTCTGATAATCCGGATATATATCCGCCTTTGCAAAT
>JAOZQY010000024.1:0-27096 GCA_029931975.1 Bacteroidales bacterium
CCGACCTGCTGATTACAAATCAGCTGCTCTGACCAACTGAGCTACATCGGCATTCGAATAACGTCAATGAAATATACCCTCCAAAATCGGTTCGCAAATGTATGAAATATTTTACTAAAATCACAAAATAATATCTCTCTTTTTTATACCTCAAAAAAAAAGCTGCCGGAGCAGCCTTTTTAGCAGGTTTTATTGGGGCTATTTTTTCCTGATTTTCCCTTTTCGTTTCACCAGTTGCTTCTTTAAAGCCTCGATGGAGAGGTCGGTTGCCTCCTCAAAAGTCTTGCATTGTTTCTTGGCAAAAACCGAATTCCCTTTCACCTCGAGTTTGATCTCCACAAGCTTGTTCTCGCGATCGGCCGTATCCTTATCCAAACGGAGAAAAACTTCTGCACCCAGAATGTCATCATAAACAGTTGGCAACTTCTTAACTTTTGTGTCAATGAAACTTATCAGTTTCTCATCTGCGTCAAACCGAATCGAATGCATCTTAATATCCATAGGTACCTCCTTTTTTTAAGCCCTTGGGTGGGCCTGGTTATAAATTGACTTGAGTTTCTTATATGTATTATGTGTATAAACCTGTGTCGCACTCAGGTTAGCATGTCCCAACAACTCCTTAATGGAATTCAGATCCGCTCCCCGGTTCAGCATATGCGTGGCAAAAGTGTGCCGAAGTACGTGCGGACTTTTTTTATCCAGAGTACTTACCATGGCCAGGTAGAAGTTTACAATCCGGTAAATCAACTTATCGTAAACAGGCCCACCCTTATCTGTGACTACAAGAGTGTCCACAGGATTAAGCCCTACCACTTCATTTCGTATAATAAGATAACGCTCCACAGCCTTCACAAGTTCGTCGCTCATAGGGATAATTCGCTCCTTCCCTCTTTTACCATACACCTTAACACTTTTGCCCTCCCTGTTAACAGACCTTGTTGTGAGCCCTGTAAGTTCACTTAGTCGCATCCCTGTCTGGTAGAGCATATCCATTACAAGACGGTTCCTGATTCCGGTAAAATCATCACCAAATTCAAATTCATCCAGCAAATAATCCATTTTTCCCTCCTCCACAAAGGCGGGAACACGCTTATTTAATCTTGGTTTCAGTACCCGCTCCAAGGGATTGGAATCGAGCTCACCCTCTCTGATAAGGTATTTGCAGTAAGTACTCAGGGAGGTGAGCTTTCGATGGACCGTACGCGAACTATAGCCGGAATCCATTAGATTTACCACCCAGGAACGGATGGTCCTGAAATGCAAATCCACACCCTCATGGTCAGTTTCCTGACAGAAAGCGTGGAATTGGTTCAAGTCGTTTTTGTAAGCTTTGATGGTATGCTCAGCATACCTCTTCTCGGCCTGCAGGTAAAGTAAAAAATCATCAATCCTGGTCATGGGCAGCATTTTAAAGCCAACCAAAACCTCCGGATTTATTCTTCTTCTAGCTGCAATTGCTGAATATAGATAGCTTTAAGCTTCTGCTGACGCTTAGAAACGGAAGGCTTTATGAAGGCCTGACGGCTCCTAAGTTCCTTAACAACACCGGTCTTCTCAAACTTTCGCTTAAACTTCTTTAAAGCCCTTTCAATATTCTCACCCTCTTTAATGGGAATTACAATCATTTCAATCTGTTTTAAATTTCAAGCCGCAAAGTTAGATATTCATATTCTAATATTCAACTAAACCTGGTAAATAATTTAAGGACCAAAAATGACAGCAGCAATATGTATATAATAAATCCGGAAATTTTGACAAATCAGTCATTCTCTACATAAATATATATAAAAAAGAGTTGCCAGGCAATACATAATTAGAATTGACTTCTATGTTATTAGATCGACCGCTTCCGTATTACTCCAGGTCAAGATAGGGAAAGACCTTTTGCAACACTGAATCAGCCAGAATGAAATTATCCTGCAATTCCTGTTTCGATTGAATTTTACCCTTAAAATCCCTGTACCTTACCAGTGCTTTCACATCTTCATAATCCAGATAAGGATGCCTCAACAGTTCCCTGAAAGTGACACTGTCCATGTTGAATTTTTCTATTAAAGATGTATCCATACGTATCTTGTCCTGAATCATATTCAGGGTTATGGCCGTCATCCCGTATACCTCCAGCAGCTGATCCATACGGGCATATCCACCCAGCAGTGTCCTGTATTTGATGATGCGCCCGGCGAAGACCGGACCGATGCCGGGCAAAGGAAGCAGTTGAACAGAATCGGCCCTGTTCAGATCAATGGGATATGTGGAACTGGTCTGCTTTTCCTGATAGCCAGACAGGCTTGTAAATGCAGAACCAGGAGCCCTCTCCCTCCTGATACTGTCATTCTTTAAGTGCTGAAGGCTGTCGGCCCGGGCAAGAGTGGACATAATCATACGTGCCTCCTTCTCGAACCCCTCCATCCCTGCAGGCTCCCGGTCGGGTAAAAACTGAACCGCCATCCTGAAGGCCAGGGAGAGGATAAGCAGCAGGGAAAGAAGCAGCAAGGCCCTCTGCTCACCACGGGGTAGCAGGTAGAACTCTCTGTATAAACGTTTAGACATTTAAGGCTTGATGTGGCTAACAACCACTAATCACCCAATGGATGGAAAAAGGGTAATCACCTTGCTGTAGACGCCCAGGGCGAAAAGAAATGCAATGGCCAGCGGCGCCACAAATTTCACCAGGAACATAAATAACTTATGGTATCCGATCTTGTGTGTTCCATCACTGGAAAGCTCCTTCCTGGATTTGTCCATTGAAAAGGACCAGCCAATAAAGACCACAATAAAGAATCCTCCCAGGGGAAGCATCAGGTCCGGGGAAGCATTAAAAACACCAAATATATCGGGAGAAACTGTACAAAGAGTACCCAGGAATCCGACAGAAATCATTGAGAGGATAGTGGCCCTTTTACGAGACATGTCTAGCTGCTCTGAGAAATAAGCCACAATCACTTCCAACATTGATATGGTTGATGTGATCGCAGCAAAACAGAGCAATATAAAAAACATAAAAGCCCAGATGAGACCGCCCGCCATATTCTGAAAAATTACAGGTAGTGTCTTATAGACCAGTTCAGGTCCGTCGGCCGGGTCAATACCAAAAGCAAATACAGCCGGGAAGATGGCAATCCCGGCCAGGATAGCAACAAAGGTATCAGCAGCAACTACACTTACAGCTGTACCAGCAAGATTTTCCTTCTTCTTAATGTAGGAACCATAGGTAATCAGTGTTCCCATCCCAATGGACAGCGAGAAAAAAGCCTGTCCAAGCGCTTCAAGAATAATCCGAAAAGGTGCCTCCTTGATCTGTGTAAAATCAGGTTTAAACAGGAAAACCAATCCCTCCCTGCCCCCATCCAGGGTAATTGATCTTAGCACCAGGATCAGCAGAATAACCAGAAAAATGGGCATCAATATCTTGGCGAACTTTTCAATTCCATTCTTCACACCAGAGAGAACAATATATCCTGTGAGTAACAACATCACAACAAACCATAGCACAGGTCTCCAGATCCCGGAGGTGAATGATTCATAATGATTACTGAAAAACTGCGTCAAAGCCGCATTGTCCATGGAAGCAAACCCAAACTTTTCAGGAAATAAAATCCACCTGACAGACTGGATCACATATTCCAGGGTCCAGCCTGCAACAACCGTATAGAAAGAAAATATAATAAATACTGAGACAACTCCCAGCATACCAACCAGTTGCCACCTGGTTCCCGGAGCGATTTTCTTAAATGCTCCAACAGGATTGAGTTGGGCGGAGCGCCCGATCACAAATTCAGACATCATCACCGGAATCCCGATGGCAGCAATAAACAGCAGATAGACCAACAGAAAGGCTCCGCCACCATTTTGCCCAACCACATAGGGAAACCTCCATATGTTGCCTAAGCCGATGGCAGATCCTGCCAATGCTGCGAGAACTCCAAACTTACTGCTAAAACTATCACGTTCTCCTCCGCCCTGCCTCATTCCTCAGAAAAATTAAAGCGTATCGATGCAATTCAGATCATCAAAGGCCACTTTCAGACGCTCGATCATGGACTTTTCACCTTCACGAAGCCATACACGTGGGTCGTAAAACTTCTTGTTGGGCTTGTCTTCTCCATCGGGATTCCCGATCTGAGATTGCAAATAGTCATGCTTTGCAGCTTCAAACTTGCGGACACCATCCCATGTGGCCCACTGGGTATCTGTATCGATATTCATCTTGATCACACCATAACCGATGGCCTCACGGATTTCCTCCTGGGACGATCCTGATCCACCATGGAATACAAAGTATAAAGGCTTCTTGTCCAGTCCGTACTTCTTTTCCACAAATTTCTGTGAGTTATCAAGAATTTTGGGAGTCAGCTTCACATTCCCGGGCTTATAAACACCATGTACATTTCCAAAAGAAGCTGCAATGGTAAAGTTGGGACTCACCTTGGAAAGTTCTTCGTATGCGTAAGCCACATCTTCGGGCTGAGTATATAGCAGAGAGTTATCCATATCTGCATTATCCACACCGTCTTCTTCCCCACCGGTACAACCCAATTCAATCTCCAGGGTCATCCCAATCTTACTCATGCGCTCAAGATACCTGACGCAGGTGGAAATATTCTCTTCCAGTGGCTCTTCACTCAGGTCAAGCATATGGGAACTGAACAGAGGCTTTCCGTAAGCTTCGAAATGCTTTTCACCGGCATCCAGCAAACCATCGATCCAGGGCAGCAATTTCTTGGCTGCATGGTCGGTATGGAGAATGACGGGGACGCCATAAGCTTCGGCCATGGCATGTACATGCTTGGCTCCACTGATGGAACCAATGATAGCTGCCTTCTGGTCTTCATTGGAAAGTCCTTTTCCGGCAAAGAAAACTCCTCCACCATTAGAGAATTGAACAATAACCGGCGAATTGACTTCGCGAGCTGCTTCAATCACAGCATTTACAGAGTTGGATCCCACTACATTAACAGCTGGAATTGCAAATTCGTTCTTCTGGGCGATGTCAAACACCTTCTGGACATCGTCACCCGTTACAACACCGGGTTTTACTACATCAAAAATCTTATTGGACATGATCGGAAATTATTAAATGAAGTTGTGTTAAAATGAGCGAACAAAATTAGAATAAATTCTGGTAAAATCAACAGAATCAGAAGGGATAACCGATGGCTACATTAAAGGTCAGATCATTACCGGATACCCCCGAATTCCCAATGAGCCAGTTGGAACCCTCTATGGCATAGGGACTGCGAAGTGGAATTCCCAGGTCAAATCTGAAAATAAGAAAACTGAAGACAGCCCGGGTACCTACACCCGTACCAACAGCTAGTTCTTTGTAAAAGCGGTTCAACTCAAATCCGGCCCCCACCCGGTCGTCTTCAGATGACAGGGACCAGATATTACCCACATCCATAAACAGTGCAGCCTCCAGCTTCCAGAAGAGCTTAAAGCGGTACTCCATGTTGGCCTCCAGCTTCACATCACCGGTCTGGTTTGGATAGGCAGTCTCATCCTTGTCTATATAGGAACCCGGACCAAGGTTCTTTACCTGCCAGGCCCTGATGCTGTTGGCACCTCCGGAAAAGTATTGTTTTTCAAAAGGCATGGCTGTGGAGTTTCCATAGGCAAATCCCACTCCGGCAAATCCACGAAGCACCAGGCTGATATCCTCATAGAGGAAAATATAACTCCTGAAATCAATATCAGCCTTAACATACTGGGCAAAATCGACCCCCAGTACCTGGTAATTCCCGGAATCGGGATAAGCGGAAAATGCATTAAAGCCGCCATATAAAAGGTTCCCGGCCGTCTCCAGATTAAAGCGAATATCCTGAAAACTCTGGTTCTTTAATAATTTTTGGTTCGACCACACCATGGAATAGCGGGTATCAATAATCAGGTGAGGCTCGTAACTGTAAAAAAGATACTTCCCTTCCAGCCAGTTCTTTAGAGAATCTGACTTGTAAGGAGTCAGTATCAGACTGGCCTCAATGGGATAGACCCGGTGAATCAGTTTGTCGTTTCCCTTCCAGTCATAACCAAAGGAAGCATTAGCCAGGGTCCGGATATAGTCGGGACGCTTCTGGTAGTTGTAGGAAAGGCGGAGATTGGTCTGGGGATTGTACCTCCGGATAAACTGGTCTGTCTTCACGGGAAGCAGAAACTTCGGTATTCTTAAACGGGCCTCCACGCCAAACTCTTGCATGATACTGGGCCCGGTATAGGAGGAATCCACAATATCGCTGGTGGATTTAATATTCTCAATGGCCCCCAAAAAAGAGAGGTCAAATTGCTCCGATCCGCCAAAGAGATTCCTATGCCGGTAACTAACACTGGCAGCTGCACCGATGTTCCCCGCCGAGTTGGTTCCTTCCAGCTTAACAGAATAGGACTGCCTGGTAGCAGGAACAACCTTCACATCACAATCCAGTTGCGGCTTCTCGCCTTCCACCTCCCTGAACCGGATATCAACCATCCTGAAAGCGCTCAGTGAGGATAGGTTCCTGTATGTACGGTTCACATCTGAAGCATCGTAGAGTGTACCAGGAATAATATAGTTTTTCTGGGTAACCATCCCGGGACGGATATTTGGTTTTCCGGAATAGACCAGGTGTATACTGTCATAAAGCACAGTGTCACTGGTCAGGGTTTCAGCATCGTTGTCACCCCCCATATTCATGGCATTAAAATCGGTCATTATATGAACGTCCCGGATGGTAAAGACCGGATGACTTGAAGACACCATCCTCCCCCTGCTGTTTGTTCTTGGGAAATTGCTGATTCCCAGGGTCACATCCACCTGATGAGAATTCAGAGCACTATCTACCTCAAAGTAGATAAAGTCGCGGTTAAAAGCATAGTAACCACTATCTCGCAATATGGTCTCGATCCTGAGCCGCTCCTCTTGCAACACATCCACATCAAAAAGCTCCCCTACCCTGAATTTATTGCTGGCCGTATCTGTCAGGACCATATGGGCCAGGGTGGCATCTTCAAAAAAATAGGTGATGTCCCGGATCCTGTAAGGTTCATTGGGAACAAGCTTGTAAATTACTTTTGCCCTTTTTTTATGATATTCGGTTGTATCGGACACTTCCACATCGTAAAATCCCTTATTGCGCATGAAGAGCGAGAGCTGCTCGGTGGATTTTAACATCAGATCCTCATCATACACCGCAGGAGGCTCCCCAATTCGCCTCAGCCAGTTATGAAAGCCATTGTCCTTCTCAGGTGAAGACAGATTATAGAGTGAGAGATAGAAACGCCAGAAGATAATCTTCTTATTGGGCTTCTGCTTGATATAGTCATTCAATTCCCGCTTCTCAAAATCTCCTTTCTCTGTCTTAATTTTATAATCGTTAAGGAGGTACTCATCTTCAGGAACATACTTGGTTGCCCTACATGAATAGAGAAGTACCGAAACGATAAGAATGATTATATATGAAATTGTCCTTTGCAATGCAATCTATTCAAGAGGCTAAAATACAAATTTTACTGCACCCGATTATTTTTTTCATCTTTGCATTTACAGAGCACAAACCATGATCTCCACCGCACAGTCAAAACTGATCCGTTCCCTGCGGCATAAAAAGTTCAGGGACCAACACCGCATCTTCATGCTTGAAGGTGAAAAAATGGTCGTGGAACTGGCCTCGGGAGAAGGCAAAAGCAACTTCCTCATCAGGGAACTGATTGCCACACCGGAATGGATAGATGCTTATAAAGCCCTGCTTCACTCTCAGAATTTTAAGATCACAGAGGCCACACAGGCAGAGATCAAAAAGGTAAGCAACCTGGTTACACCACAGCCCGTAATCGCACTGGTAAAAATACCGGAAACAGAATTCAGAATCCAAGAACTGCTCCAAACTCCGGTACTGGCCTTTGAGTCGATTCGTGATCCTGGCAACCTGGGAACCATCATACGGACCGCCGATTGGTTCGGTATCAGACACATTGTATGCACCCCCGATTCCACCGATCTCTATAATCCCAAGGTAGTCCAATCCACCATGGGGGCCATCACCCGGGTACGGGTACACTACATGGAACTGGAGCCTCTGCTAAATAGCAAAGAGATTCAGGAGAAAACAATTTTTGGCACCTTCATGGAGGGTGAGAATATCTACTCTAGCTCTCTGGAACCTGATCCTCTGATCCTCTTCGGAAATGAATCGCACGGTCTGTCTGACAGCCTCAGTCCATATATCGGGCACAGGATATCAATTCCCACTTTCTCCCCGGAGGGCAAAGGTTCGGAATCACTTAATGTGGCCTCATCAGTGGCTGTGATTTGCTCGGAACTCAGAAGAAAATAGCGGAAGCCGGGGTAATAAAAACACTACTCAAAGTGGAAATTGAGCATTAGGATGAAGGAGCGGGCACTTTCAATTGACTCGGCAAAATCTGGATGTTCTGCACGTCCTTCGGAGTCGATTATATTCATCAGTCCCACGGCCAACTTAAGTTCCGGGGCAAATTTAAAATACCTTAAATAGTTGTCCACCCCAAAACCGAACTCCAGGTACAGATCACCCCGCTTGAATTTTATATATTCATTTGATTCACTATCATAGAACCCGGGCTTCTTGGAAGACATATCAAACCTGAAATTCAGTCCTCCCACCAGGTAAGGCCTGTAATTATTTACCCGTTCGGAACGGTACTTGAAATGTAAGGGAAAATCCAGGAAAGCCGGTCCCAGCGGTACCGGATTATCCACATTTGGAAGCTCCACCGGCTCACCCACTACCCCATTGCTGTATTCAAAAAACCAAATTTCCCTGGACCCAAAACTGATCCCGGGCAGAAAACGCAGGTTCCAGTTATCACTCAGGCGCAGATCTGAAACAATGCTTACCTGGAAACCAGGCAGGGGATGACTCAAATCTGCATAGCGAAATTCTCTCCCACTGATTTCGGATTGATAGTCATAGTTCCTGGTGAAACCCACATCCATTGAATTCACACCCACTGTAAAACCAAAATGAATCCTTTTCAGGTCAAATGCAGTCAGGTTCCGCGGCCGCTCCACCTGTCCGCTTGCACCCAGCGTTAACAGCAACAGAGATATGATCAGAATGGATTTTCTCATTATTGAAGTAAACGACCAAAGATAATAAATAGTATAGATCGTTCAGCAGAAACTTTAATCTCGCAGCATATGTTCCAGCGCACTTTCAAAGTCACGGGCATAATCGGATATAAACCCGAAAGAGATATCATCAATTCTAAGCTCCTGCTTGGTCACATGTCCAAGAGCCGAGAAATGCATCCCTGTTTCCATCATGAAATCGAGAAACCGTGTCTCCTGTTGGGGTGATACACTGACCACCACGCGACTCTGAGATTCGCCAAAAAGGAAGGCATCGCCCCTGATCTCGGCAGGTGAGGTTACATCGAAACCAAGCCCGCACGGCAGAGCACACTCCACCAGGGTGATGAAAAGCCCCCCGAGTGAAACATCATGGGCAGAGCTCACCAGGCTGTTCTCAATGACACCGGATAGCACTTCATGCAGTTTCATTTCATATTCCAGGTCAAACTTTGGAGCCGCTGACCCCTGGATGTTATGGAATACTGAAAGGTATTCTGAAGATGAAATATCATTATCGGATCGTCCGATAAGAAAGATCATATCCCCCTTGTTCCTGAAATTTACTGTCATCACGTCTTTATAACTATCAAGAAGTCCGACCATCCCCACCACGGGAGTTGGAATCACTGAGGCAATATCCTCCCCGTTGTAAGTAAGATTATGAAAACTCACATTCCCGGCAATGACAGGAACAGACATTCGCCTGCACACTTCCCCAATGCCCTTTACGCTCTCAGCAAAGTCGCGATACACATAAGGATCTGAAGGATCGCCATAATTGAGACAGTCGGCCAGCGCCACCGGTCTTCCTCCCGAACAAATAATATTCCGGGCTGCCTCAGCAACAGCGATCATGGCCCCCTTTCTCGGCTCCAGCCTTCCATAACGTGAATTACCATCCACACTCATGGCCAGAGCCTGGTCCTGACCGTTAATCTTCACAATTCCTGCATCAGATGCATATTCACTGCTCATATTAGAGAGTCCCGCCATGGTGTCGAACTGCTCATAGATCCATCGTCTGGAGGCAATATTGGGTAGCGACACCATCTTGCGTGCAATGTCCTTCAGGTTCCCCGGCATGGGTACCTCCTCGGCCGAGCAGACCCGTGGTGTCTTTCCCCGCTCTTTCATATCACGTATATAGACCGGAGCTCCACCTCCCCTAACCAACAGGTTAACGGGGAGATCACCGCATAGGGTCGATCCTTCCATAACCCGAAGCCGCTGTTCCTCTTTCACAGATCCGATCCTTGAGCATTCCAGGCCCCAGCGATGAGCAACCTTATCGATCTTTTCAAAATCCGCTTCACTAACAGCCAGTAGCATTTGCTCCTGGGTCTGGGATAAAAGCACCTCCAGTGCATCAATATCCTCCCTGATCAGTGGCATTTCCTGAAGCTGAAGTTCCACACCCAAGCCGCCCCTGAAAGCCATTTCCGCTGCTGCGCAGAGAACACCTGCAGCACCAATATCCTGCATGCCCCTGATCAAACCTGCTTCATTCAGTTCAAGGATACAATCCATCAGAATCTTACCACTGGCCGGATCAGCCACCTGCGACTCGGGAACAATCTGTCCCTTTTTCTTCAGGGCCTTGGAAGCAAATCCCGCACCATGCACCCCACGGCCCGATGTCTTTTTCCCAAGAAGAACCACGTACTGTCCTGCCTCTGTAAAGGCAGCCCTGATCAACCTGTCCTTCCTGACAATCCCCACTCCCATTAGGTTTACAAGGGGATTGAAATTATAACTGTCATCAAAGAGGATCTCACCACCAACTACCGGAACTCCAAAATTATTTGAGTAACTTCCCAAGGCCCCTACCACCGCATTGAACATATCCCTGATATGCTTCTGCCTGGGATTCCCGAAGCGCAGGATATTCAATTGTCCTATCGGCTCGGCTCCCATAGTAATCAGGTCACGGTTGACATTTCCAACCCCCACAGCTCCCTGCCTCGGATCCACAGCAATGGGGTGGTTATGTGATTCCATTTTTACAACACAGGCAAGCTCATCATTGATATGAATTACTCCTGCATTTTCATCCCCTGCCGGAACAAAAACACCCTTACCCTCAACCGGCATATCCTCCAGCCACTTAATAGAACTCTTGTAAGAGATGTGTTCCGACCACATGGCGGCAAACATATTCAGTTCAAAGGGAGTGGCTGCCCTCTTTAGCATAGATTCAATGGAGTAAAGCTCATCCTGTGTCAGATAGGACAGCGCGCGCGCTCTTAGCTTGGGTGCATTCATATCCATAGTAATAAAAGTTAATGAACAAATATAGTGAATAGATCATCAAGATAATTTTTACATTTGTTGGAAACAATATTTTATGAGATCCATTGCAATCATTACAGGAGCATCATCTGGAATAGGAAGAGCAACTGCAATGGCCCTGGCCAGAAACAATTATGATGTAGTTATCACCGGACGCCGCTCGGAAAAGCTGGAAAGAGTAGAGGAAGAAATTAGGTCTATAACAGAAGCCGATGTACTCTCGCTTTCCTTTGATATCAGAAACCTGGATGCCGTAAAGCTTGCCTGTAAAAAATTAAATGGGAAATGGGCTCACATCGATGTGCTGGTCAATAACGCGGGACTGGCTGCAGGCTTGAGTCCGATTCATGAAGGCAGTGTAGATGACTGGGAACAGATGATCGACACCAACATCAAAGGCTTGCTCTATATCACCCGCATCATCACTCCCGGCATGGTAAAAAGAGAGAAAGGACACATTATCAATATCGGATCCATTGCCGGAAAAGAGGCCTATGAGAATGGCAATGTTTACAATGCATCCAAATTTGCAGTGGACGGACTTACCCAGTCCATGCGGATCGACCTGGTGGAATACGGAATCAAGGTGACTGCCCTTAATCCGGGCGCCGTTGAAACCGAGTTCAGCCTGGTCCGCTTTAAAGGGGATCAGGAAAAAGCGGATCACGTATACGATGGGTTTACCCCACTCTATGCGGAGGATATTGCAGAGGCAATTCTCTTTGCAATCACCCGTCCGCCCCATGTGAATATTGACGACCTGGTTATTATGCCAACTTCTCAGGCCAGGAGCAGAAAAATCATCCGGAAGTAACACTAAGATTGAAAACCAAAATCACCATCCATGTATACAGTAGACTACCTCGAGAAATTTACAAGAACCGTATTTGAGGAAATGGGCTGTAGCCCTGAAGATGCTAAAATGGCCACCGATGTATTTATCGCCGCCGAGCTGAGAGGCTACTCCAGTCACGGCATGATAAGAATCAAAGATTACTTCCAGTTGTGGCAGGCCAGGCGCATCAATGTGAACCCCGATGTGAAAATTGTTCATGAATCGCCCAGTACCGCAGTGGTGGATGGTGACGGAGCCATTGGAATGATCGCGGCAACCAAATCCATGCAAATCGCCATCGAAAAGGCCAAATCGGCTGGAACAGGCTGGGTATCCACGCGCGGATCCAACCACTTTGGAATCGCCGGGTATTACTCCATGATGGCCCTGGAACATGATATGATCGGGATCTGTATGACCATTGCCAATCCACTGGTGGCCCCCACCTTCTCCGTCTCACAGATGCTGGGAACCAATCCCATTGCAGTGGCGGTTCCTGCTGGCATACATCCTCCATTTGTGGCAGACTTCTCCACCACTCCCATCGCCCGTGGTAAACTGGCGGTGGCAGCCAAAATGGGTGAGAGTATACCCAAAGGCTATGTGCAGGATGTGGACGGGAATTCATCCACCAATCCTGATATTCTTAAAGAGGGCGGATCCATGCTTACTCTTGGTGGAACCCGCGAACAGGGAAGTCACAAAGGCTACTGTATGAGTGCCATTGTGGATATCTTCTCGGCGGTGCTTTCAGGAGCCAACTTCGGACCATTCTGTCCCCCATCAGTAGCTTATCTTCCGGTGAAAAAAGAGAAGGTTGGCGAAGGCACCGGTCATTTCTTTGGTGCCATGCGCATCGATGCCTTCCAGACCCCCGATGCTTTCAAATCACAGATGGATAAGTGGATAGAAACCTTCAGGACAGCCAAACCTGCCAAGGGTCACGACCGGGTAATGATCCCCGGCGATCCCGAGCGGGAGAACGAGGAGCGCATCAGCAAAGAAGGAATCAATGTGCTGGTTCCTGTACAGAAGGAGATGAAGGAGATTGCCGGTGAGCTGGGGATTGACTTCGACTACCAGGGTTAAAAAAGCATATTTTACGCACTGTTTTTACACCTTTATTACTTATTTATTAAGCTTTTTTTGGATAGATTTCTATATGGCCAGAAGGCTCTGGAATGATCCCAACCGGATGGAGATTCCGGCCAGATGGGTGGATGAACCCCGTTTCCTTCTGATTGCATGCCTGGGAAAGGAGATCTGGTCTGCAATCTATACCATACGTAATAAAAGCATTCGAATCATTTCGGTCCGCAAATCCAGAGAAAATGAAAAAGAAATATATCACGGCAGCAGAGTTTGACGCACAATTTGATGCCGGTGAAGATGTGTCTGCAAACTATGATCTGGAAAAGGCCGTAAGGCCTGGCCTGGAACAGCGTAGGGTAAGTGTGGATTTCCCGGTCTGGATGGTGCAGCAGTTGGATCAGGTAGCTCGCAGGCTGGGAGTTACGAGGCAAAGCGTAATTAAAGTTTTCATCTCTGATAAGCTCAAGGAAGAAAAGCTCTAGAATACAAAAACCTCCTCGATCTTCATTCCAAACACCTGGGCAATATCATAGGCCAGTTTCAGAGAGGGATTGTACTTTCCCTTCTCCAGAAAAACTATGGTCTCCCGTCTCACTCCGACTTTCCGTGCCAGCTCCATCTGGGTCAGGGTGTCGCGTGCCCGAAGTTCCTTTATTCGATTAGTCATGAGAGCGACTGAAATAACGGTGGTAGATCCAGCTCAAAGCATGTAGAATGGCCATACCCGTGATTCCGACACCAATCAGAGTACTTCTATCAAGGCTGATTCGTTCTTCAAACATCATCAGAGCCAGCCAGAAATAAAGTGAAAGGTAATAGGATGTGGCTGCACCCTTCTGGAGAATTTTTTTTGACATTTCATCCTCGGCCGGAAGGTTCTCCTTCAGCGATCTAAGGCGTCTGAAACCCAGGAAAAGCGCAAAGCCCACCATAAGGCCGGCATTGGACCTGATCTATTGCAGGCACATGGGTGCATTCGATCAGATTGGCGGAGCCTTTGAAAAACTTATGAAGTGGGCAGCTTCAAGGTCAAGCCCTTGTAGCAATACTGAAATAATGAAAGTGAAGGCCGTCTCATTGTGACAAATGAGACGGCCTTTCAAACTCTTACATATTTTTCAAAGTCTTAGTCCAAACTTGGAACACGTCCCGGAGTCCATGGCGCCTTCAGCTCTTCCAACTGCTTATCCAGCTCCTTGATCTCTTCCACGACCTCCTGAAGTTGTGCCAATAAGGGAGGGAACTCCTCTTTGAGGATCTCCAGCTGGTCGGTTTCGGTTAAGGTCAGCTCGGAAGTAGAGGACCAATGGGTATAGATCATGGAACTCAGCCTGCGGCTCAGTGGCATATCCATGGGACTTAGCTCTTCCCAGCTGGCCTTGGCCTTGGGACCGTCCATTGCAAACTGGATATCATCCAGCTGGCTTTCAAGCTTCTGAACCATATAACTCAGTTCAGTACCGGCTTCCGGTGTCTGGACCAGTGCTTTCTTGAGGGCTGCCAGTTTACCTTCTTGCTCCTGAACCAGGCGTTGGGCTCCGTTCATTACCCTGGAGAATTCCGACACCTCTTTCTGGAAGGCAACCAGAACCATATAATCTTTCACTGGCAGGGTGGACTGCTGAAGCAGAGTAGCCTTGAAAGTTACAGGCTCTACCATGGCAATGACATCACCGCTTACAACCATGTCCATGCCAACAGAATACTCACCCGGCATAACAAGTAATCCACTTCCACCAGATGAACCTCCTCTTCCAGCAGATCCAGAAGAAGCACTAATGGGCCTTGTGGATGGATAACGCAGATCCCAGGTAATTCTGTTCACTCCTTTTGAAGCCTTCTTAGTAAGTTTTCTGATGGCAAAACCATCAAGATCATAAATGGTAAAGACCAGCAGGGGAGACTGCTCTGCCTCCTCTTCCCTCAACTCGTCCCTGAAGGGTTGCGGAACAGGCTGCTTCTGCCTAATCAATTCCTTCTCCTTTTCCTTGCGCAGTTCCTTCAGTGTCTTGGGAACCTCCTTCAGATAATAGGTGAAGGTGGCTCCAAAATCGGGATTTTTTGACTTGAAGAAGTTTGATCCCTGGCCATACTTGCCACCTGTCTGCACATACATCAGTGCATCTGCTACGGGAAATATATGAGAAGGCTTCTCCAGAATCTCTTTGTTCATAGCCAGTTCCCGCAAGGGGCTATAGTCATCCAGGATATAGAATCCTCGTCCGAAAGTGGCCAGCACCAGGTCGTTCTCTCGTTCCTGGATGGTTATATCCCGCACGGCAATAGTAGGCATGCCTGAGGTGAGTTTGGTCCAGGCTCCCCCCCCATCGATGCTGAAATAAAATCCAAATTCGGTCCCCACAAAAAGCAGTCCGGGTACCTCTGCATCCTGTTCAATGCAATGTACCGTTCCGTTTTCGGGCAGATTGGCAGCAATGGATACCCAGCTGCTGCCCCTGTCGGAACTTTTCAGCACATAGGGTTTGAAGTCGTCCCGCTTGCGGTTGTCAAATGTGGCATAGACCACTGCGGCATCAAAGCGGTCGGCCATCAAGTCACTCACATAGGTATATTCAGGAATTCCCGTAAAGCTAGCTGCCTTGGTCCAGGTGTCACCCCCGTCGACAGTGATGGAAATTACTCCATCGTCGGTCCCTGTATAGAGTAGATTCTCGTCCAGGCGCGATTCGGAGATGGAGACGCCGGTACCCCAGAGACTGGTCGAGACATCCTTACTCACTGCATCCCAGCTCCAGTACTGATCCATCACCGGCCAGGTGTTACGGTCGGTTTCAGATGTGAGATCATCGCTGATCACCTCCCATGAGTTACCCCGGTCGTCGGAACGGAACAATTTATTGGCCATCATGTAAATCCTGGTGTTGGAGTGATGACTGATTATCAAGGGTGCGTTCCAGTTCCACTTATAGGTATCCTCGCTTTTCCTGGGACGGGGTTTGATACTTATCCCCTCCCCGCTTAAGCGGTCATAACGATTCACATTTCCGTACTGTGACTCACAATAAACAATATTGGAATCTTCAGGATCTACAGCGACCCAGAATCCATCACCTCCCTTAATGGCTTTCCAATTCTCATTTGTCACACCAGCCGAGCTCTTATTCATGGAGGGACCCGCCAGTGTATTGTTGTCCTGGGTTCCCCCGTACACATTGTAGAAGGGCTCCTCATTATCTGCAAATACCCTGTAAAACTGTGTTACGGGCAGGTTGGACTTAAACAGGTAGCTTTGTCCGCCATCAAAGGACTCATATACACCACCATCCCCACCAATGAGAAAATGGCTGGTATTATCCGGATCGATCCATAGGGCATGGTCATCCACATGCCGGTTGTCCAGTCCCACTGCCTTCCAGGTCTTTCCTCCGTCCACAGTCACATGCGAAACAGTTTCCACGGAATAGACCTTATCCACATCCACCGGATCACAGTAAATCTCATTATAATACTGTCCGCTGCTGGCATGGTCGCTCATCTTGTTCCAGGAAGCTCCCCGGTTCACCGAACGATAGAATCCACTCTTATCTTCAGCAGCCTCAATGATCAGGTAGACCACATTCCGGTCCACCGGCGATACGGCAATACCCATTCCTCCCAGGTCCACCTTGGGAAGTCCTTTCATGGATTTATTCCAGGTTTCACCACCATCCAGGGAACGATAAACAGCCGATTCGGGGCCACCACCAATCTTGGTAAAAACATGACGTCTGCGCTGTTCGCTGGTGGCGTACATCACATCCGGATCCACCGGATCCATCACAACGTTATTTACCCCGGTATTTTCACTTATCTCCAACACCTTCCTCCAATTCTCACCACCGTCTGTGCTCTTATATAGTCCACGGTCGCCTCCGGGACCCCAGGCAGAGCCTTCAGCCGCCACAAAGATCACATCCGAACTCCTGGGATCCACTACGATCCCACCGATATGCCTCGACTCCTTCAGCCCCATGTTCTTCCACGACTCTCCTCCGTCTTCCGACTTATAGACCCCATCACCATAGGCCAGGGCACGCTGGTGGTTGTTCTCACCTGTACCCAGCCAGAGCAGGTTGGGATTGTTGGGATCCATGGTAATGACAGAAGTGGAATAGGAATTATATTTGTCAAATATGGGTTTGAATGTGGTCCCGTTGTTCACTGTTTTCCAGAGATTACCTGAAGCAATGGCCACATACCATTCACTATGGTTCTCAGGATTTACAGCAAAATCAGCCACCCGGCCAGAAGTAAGAGCCGGACCAATGCTCCGCCATTTTAAACCTGAAAGCAGACAGGAATCGATCCCCTCGGTTTTATCTTCCTCCTTGTTTTTCTTCTTCTGGGCATTGATCTGCACCGGGCTGAACACCACGGCCATTACAATCACTACAGGTATAACCAGGAACCTGGCACTTTTAGTAATTTTCATAGTATTGAGAATTTTAGATCTTAAATATCACTATTTTTATAGAAAATTCAAGCTTATGACCGACACTTTGCTCATGCACCGTTCTATCCGTAAATATAAGCAGAACCCCATTCCAAACACCATCCTGGACTACATTCTGGAGGCTGGTACCCGCGCCCCAACAACCGGGAATATGCAGCTCTATTCCATTGTTGTCACCACCGGGGAGGAGATCAAGGAGGAACTGGCTCCCTGTCATTTTAACCAGAGCATGGTCAAAGAGGCTCCACTTGTACTCACCTTCTGTGCAGATTTCAACCGCTTCAATAAGTGGTGCCAACAACGCAAAGCCGAACCTGGCTACGACAATTTTCTTTCCTTCTTCACCGCTGCCATCGATGCTGTGCTTGTGGCCCAGAATGTTTGTGTGGCTGCTGAGGATGCAGGACTGGGAACCTGTTACCTGGGTACCACCACCTATATGGCCAACAAAATCATTGATATCCTGGATCTGCCTAAAGGAGTGGTTCCTGTAACTACTCTTACCGTGGGCTATCCTGACGAATGGCCCGAAACCACCGACAGGCTGCCTCTGGAAGCTGTTGTACACCGTGAAAAATATCATGATTATAGTGAATCTGATATCGACAATCACTACGGCGAAAAGGAGTTACTGGCAATTTATCAAGAGTTTATCAAAGAGCATAAGAAAGAGACCCTGGCACAGGTATTTACCGATGTTCGATATAAAAAAGATGATAATGTACTGTTTTCCAAATCATTACTTGACATTCTGGAAAAACAGGGCTTTATGAACCATCCTTAAAAAGGTGGATTGGTATAACTTTCTTTACTCAACTCCGTTTAGACTGTTAAAAGGAATGTTTTTTTGTCTAAAGATATATTCTATATTTGTAAGGTATCGATTCCGGATCAAAACCGATTAGCCATGAAAAAAGCAGCGATCATATTAGCAGTTATATTTGCAGTTGGAATTCTGATGAGTTCATGCAATAAGCATGTGTGCCCGGCATACAGTCAGGTTGACACAGAGCAGGCTGTACCTGCTGGATAGCCTTAGAAGCCTTCCACCCTAATAAGCTAAGATTTACCTTCGGTAGATCTTTTTTTTTCCCCGACCCCAACATTTACTTTCAATAATTCGTTAATTTGCATGGTGTTTGTGGATCGACTAGCAATGAGAAGAAGCGGTATACTCATCCTGATGCTTGTGCTTTCGGCAGAATCGCTGATTGCGCAGGGAGAGATTGATGAACAGAAACGGGTGATGCTCAGGGATGAAAGCTCCTTTGCCGGTTCTCTTAACTCCAATGGTTTCGGGGCAAACTACAGGTATGGTTTTTGGCGGAATGCAAGGAATCAGCTTATTCTGGATGCAGACTTTGCCTATGTAAAACACCCTAAGGAGGTCAAATCGGCGATCTCATATAATTACAGCACCCATCGCTATGTTTACGGGAAAGAGAACCTCTTCTGGGAACTAAAAGGAATGGCTGGCTGGCAAAAGGAGTTTTACCGGAAAATCGACCGTAACGGTATTTCGGTCCGCTGGTATTATGCCGGGGGACTCTCCATCGGGTTTCTGAAGCCCATTTACTACAAGGTATTCACTACCTCGTCCATTGGAGAGATCCTAACAGAGGAATACCTGAAATTTGATCCGGGTATTCACCAGCAGGTTATTGGTGGCCGGGGTCCCTTCTTCATGGGTTTCAATGAGATCAAGATTGTCCCGGGACTGACCGGGAAAACCGGCTTTAGTTTTGAATACAGTCAGAAGGATGCAATTATCCATGCGCTTGAGGCCGGTATTAGCCTGACGGTCTATCCCAAGACGATTCCCATCATGGCCACCGAAAAGAATAGTTTTCTCTTTTTCACCCTCACCGTGGGCTATCGCTTTGGTCGGATTATCGATATCAGTGTGGCTTCCCGCTCCCGGACCTGGAAGGAAAAAAGAACCGAACGAAAAGCCCAGAAAGAGACCCTTCCCTACCCCATATATTAATTCTTCATTAATCCCCGTTTTTGTCCCTTCAGGTGTTTTGCCAATTTGATATAATTGCGTAAATTCGCACTCCTGTTATAAAAAGAACACTATTTAACGTAATCATTTAATAATTAAAAACATGGGAAAAATTAAAGTTGGTATTAATGGATTTGGAAGGATAGGTAGACTGGTCTTCAGGGTGGCTTCTGAGATGCCCGAAGTAGAAGTTGTTGGGATCAACGACCTGATCGACGTGGACTACATCGCATATATGCTGAAATATGACTCTACTCACGGACGTTTCAACGGTACTGTGGAAGTTAAAGACGGTAACCTTGTTGTAAACGGATCAACCGTAAGGGTAAGTGCTGAAAGAAATCCTGCTGATTTGAAGTGGAACGAAGTTGGTGCCGAGTATGTGGTTGAATCAACCGGACTCTTCCTTACCAAAGAAAAAGCTCAGGGTCACATCGACGCTGGAGCCAAAAAAGTAATTATGTCTGCTCCTTCCAAGGATGATACTCCCATGTTCGTTATGGGTGTAAACCATAAGAAATACAGCAGCGACATGAACTTTGTTTCCAATGCATCATGTACCACCAACTGCCTGGCCCCTGTCGCCAAAGTATTGAACGATAAATTTGGAATCGTGGAAGGCCTGATGACTACCGTTCATGCCACCACTGCTACACAGAAAACTGTTGACGGACCTTCCATGAAGGACTGGAGAGGCGGACGCGGAGCAGGACAGAATATTATTCCTTCCTCCACAGGTGCTGCAAAAGCTGTTGGTAAAGTTATTCCCGAACTGAATGGTAAGCTTACGGGTATGGCTTTCAGGGTTCCCACCCCGAACGTCTCCGTAGTTGACCTCACCGTCCGCCTGGAAAAAGGGGCTTCTTACGAAGCCATTTGTGCTGCCATGAAAGAGGCCAGCGAAGGCGAACTGAAAGGAGTTCTGAGTTACACAGAAGAATCCGTAGTAAGCAATGACTATTTGGGTGAGCTTTGTACTTCCAACTTTGATGCAGGTGCCGGAATCGGACTGAACGACAACTTCGCAAAGGTTGTTAGCTGGTACGACAACGAAATGGGTTATTCTGCCAAGGTTGTTGAACTGCTGATTCACATGAACAGTGTAGACAAGGCTTAAGCCTACTTCTTTCATACATTACGAAGGGGAGCTCCAAGGGGCTCCCTTTTACTTTTATACAGACCATAAAAAAAGCGCCTAGGTAAACCTGTGCGCCTTTCCATGCTATACTTGGGGTTGATTAGTAATATTCGATGTGTTCGAAAGGAATTTGAATGGTCTGCTCATAATGAATCCCCAGTTCTTCAATGGATTCATCGCCTTCCTCAAAATACCAGAGAATCTTTACATCCTTACCCGAATCATGGTTGATCTTCATGATCCGCAATAACTCGAGCATATACTTGGATGAACCACTGTTAATGTATTCGAGCTTAATGCTCATCACCGTTTTCTCAACAGGAGTAAGAAAATACTCATTGATCCAGTCAATCAGGCGTTCGAAAAATTCACCCGGATCCTCAGGTATAGATCTTCCCTCCATGGAGAGCTCGCCCGTATCAGCAATAAACTCGACTTCAGGTGAATTGAAGGTCTTTTTCAAAAAGAGGTCTACCATTTATAATTTTCTGTTTATTCGTATCGTAAAGCAAGAATCGGATCAAGCTTGGAAGCTTTTACAGCCGGGAAATAGCCTGAAATTATCCCCACACCAAAACACAGCACAATCCCTGTTATAATCCATTTCCATGGAATAATAAAGTTTGAACCAATAGCTAAAGATACACCATTTCCCATAATAATTCCTAACAAAATACCAACAAGGGCACCCATCTGGCCAATCACAATAGCTTCATACAAGAATTGACGCTTGATCATCACCGACTTAGCGCCCAAAGCCTTCCTGGTTCCGATTTCTTTGGTACGCTCAGTAACTGAAACCAGCATAATATTCATTAATCCGATAACGGCTCCCATCAGGGTGATCAATCCAATAATGGTGGCTGCCATGGTTACCATTTTCATGTTTTCCAGGAGCATCTGGGCCAACTGATCGCTTTTTGTAATATTGAAATCCGTTTCATCCCGGGCTTCAAGCCTCCTCACCCGGCGGAAAATCCCTTCTGCTTCCGATACCGATACATCAAGCAATTGCGGTTCACCTGGCATCACGTTAATGGAATAGCTCATCCGTGGCCTTGAGAAATATTGCCGCACATTGCTATAGGGGATCAGGCAGGTCCTGTCGGTTCCCATGCTTCCCGAATTCCCCCTCGATTTAAGCACTCCCACAACCCGATACCTTCCGTTCCCGACCGATATAAAACGGTTCAGGGGATCCTGGTTATTTACAAAAGCCTTTCGGGCCACTTCGGCACCAATCAATACAATATTTGCATTTTCTCTTATTTCGCTTGCAGTGAAGTTTCTCCCCTTCTCGATTTCATAGCCGGCTGTAAAAATGTAATCTTCATCCACTCCTAAAACTGATGTATTGGGGTTTGATTTGTAAGATTTGTACTTTACAATGGCGCTTCCCGAGGCCCTTGTCCAAATAGACACCCTCCCGGGCAACTCATATCTATCCTTGAACTCCTGCGCCTGTTTATGCGAAATGAATTCATGATTTTTTCTACGGTATTTCTGATTCCCGATTTGAACACGCATGCTTCTTGATTCAATGGTGAAGGTGTTGGCTCCCATTAAGCTGAACGACTCGGTTAAACTGAGCTTGATTGAATCGATAGCTGTTAGAATTCCCACCAAAGCCATAATCCCAAAAGCAATGATCAATACGGTCAGGATGGTCCTCAGCAGATTTGTCCTGATTGATTTCATCGCAATCCTCACATTTTCAACAAACATGGCCCACTTCATCGATCTCGTTTTTAATAGCACAATAAAAATATAAAAAACTGAACAATCTTCAGGGTATTATGTCACGCTTAAAGATCATTTTGCAATATATTTGCATATAATTCAAATTTACTCCCTATGACATTCGATTTTGAAATGATTCAAAAGGCCTATCAGGCATTTCCAGGCAGGATCGAAGCTGCCAAAAAAATTCTTCAAAAACCAATGACCCTTACGGAAAAAATTCTGTATGCTCACCTGTTTCAGGGTAATGCCGACAGGAATTATGAAAGAGGTGCCGACTACGTGGATTTCAGTCCCGATCGAGTGGCTATGCAGGACGCCACTGCTCAAATGGCCCTGCTTCAGTTTATGCAGGCAGGGAAAGCAAAAGCAGCGGTCCCATCTACGGTACATTGCGATCACCTGATTCAGGCAAAATCAGGTGCACTGGAAGATCTGCAAACCGCACTTACTACCAACAGCGAGGTATATGATTTCCTGGGATCTGTCTCGAATAAATACGGGATTGGATTCTGGAAGCCGGGAGCAGGAATCATTCACCAGGTGGTTCTGGAGAACTACGCTTTCCCCGGGGGGATGATGATTGGTACCGATTCTCATACGGTAAATGCAGGTGGACTGGGCATGATTGCCATTGGTGTGGGAGGAGCCGATGCGGTGGACGTAATGGCTGGAATGCCATGGGAACTTAAGTTTCCCAAAATGACAGGTGTAAAACTAACAGGACAACTGAGTGGGTGGACATCGGCCAAGGATGTGATCCTGAAATTGGCCGGCATCCTGACCGTAAAAGGGGGCACCGGAAAAATCCTAGAATACTTTGGAGAAGGAGCAGACTCCATCTCCTGTACAGGGAAGGGTACCATATGCAATATGGGTGCAGAAATCGGCGCTACTACCTCCCTGTTTGCTTATGATCAGAAAATGAAAGCTTACCTGTCCGGCACAGGCCGTGCGGATGTGGCTGCCGAAGCAGACAAGATCAAAGAACATCTGAAAGGTGATCCCGAGGTTTATGCCCATCCTGAACTTTACTTCGACGAAGTAATCGAAATCGATCTCTCCACCCTGGAGCCGCATATCAACGGACCTTTTACGCCCGACAGGGCCTGGCCCATATCGGAGTTTTCCAAGGCGGTAGAAGAGCACAATTTCCCAAGAAACCTTGAAGTGGGACTGATCGGATCATGTACCAACTCTTCCTATGAAGACATTACCAGAGCAGCCTCCGTGGCCCGGCAGGCCGGGAAAAAAAATCTGAGGGTTGCTGCTGAGTATACAATAACACCGGGTTCTGAGCTGGTCAGATACACCATTGAACGGGACGGACTGGTTAAAGCTTTTGAAGAGATCGGCGGGGTGGTGCTGGCCAATGCATGCGGACCTTGCATCGGACAATGGGCGCGGAAAGATGCGGATAAACAGGAGCGAAATTCCATTATTACCTCCTTCAACCGAAATTTTGCCAAAAGAAACGATGGCAACCCAAATACTTATTCTTTTGTGGCCTCGCCGGAAATTGTTACTGCCATGGCTATTGTAGGAGATATGAGCTTCAATCCCATGACCGACACTCTGAAAAACGAAAAAGGAGAAACGGTGAAGCTGGATGAACCCAAGGGCGTAGAGCTTCCTGAAAAGGGCTTCGAAGTGGAAGACAATGGATACCAGGCCCCTGCAAAAGACGGAAGCGACATTGAAATCTCTGTGGATCAGGCCTCCAACCGCCTGCAGCTTCTGACCCCGTTCAAAGCATGGGATGGAGAGGATATGACCGGCTTAAGACTGCTGATCAAGGCCAAAGGGAAATGCACTACCGATCATATCTCCATGGCAGGACCCTGGTTACGGTTCAGGGGACATCTCGATAATATTTCCGATAATATGCTCATCGGGGCGGTGAATGCGGCCAACGATAAGACCAATTCGGTTTTGAACCAGTTAAGTGGCCTCTATGAACCTGTTCCGACTACTGCAAGAGCTTACAAGGACCAGGGTATCGGCAGCATCGTTGTTGGAGATGAAAACTATGGTGAAGGATCGTCACGGGAGCATGCCGCCATGGAACCCCGGCACCTTGGTGTCAGGGCAGTACTGGTCAAATCCTTTGCCAGAATCCATGAAACCAACTTGAAGAAACAGGGAATGCTTGGCCTTACCTTTCAGAACAAAAGCGATTATGAACTGGTACGGGAAGGAGATCTGATTGATATCATTGGACTGAAGGAACTGGCACCTGCCAAAGCAGTTGAAATCAGGCTTCATCATACAGATGGCACAAGAGATAGCTTCATGGCGAACCACACACTTAATGAGAACCAGATCCTATGGTTCAAAGCCGGATCGGCTTTGAACCTGATCAGACAGAAAAATCAATAAAAACTTGCATAGCACATCCTCTTTTATAAGCGCTTTCAGCCGGCTTGGACAATTTCTGAACCAGTTTGCTGAGAGTAAGGATCCCCGGACCGAAGCCCCGCTCTATCTTTCAGATCTGAATAAGGTTCACCTAAAAGGATTTACCAGAATCCTGGAAAATGAGCCTGTTCTGAATCCCTGGTTTACCAGCAATTCACTGACGAAAGCTCTGAAGAGCATAGCCTCCATGCTCGAAGAGGAGATGCTGGTGCAGTGGCTTGGACCCTACAGGATCGAACCACTTGCATCCGAAGCACAACTTACGGTTGGACTGGTTATGGCAGGGAATATTCCACTGGTGGGTTTTCACGATATGATGTCAGTGCTGGCAACCGGTCACAGGGTAATTGCCAAACCATCCTCCAAAGACGACCGTTTGATCAGGAAGGTGGCTGATGTGCTGGCAGACATCGATCCTGGAATAGGCAGTCGGATCAGCTTTACAGATAATAAACTATCTGGCATGGATGCGGTTATTGCCACAGGCAACAACAACAGTGCACGTTACTTTGAATACTACTTCAGGGAGCTTCCCCATATCATCCGGAAAAACCGAAATGGGGTTGCTGTGCTAACAGGAAAGGAATCCAACGAAGAGCTGGTGGCACTGGGTGAGGATATCTTCAGTTATTTTGGAATGGGTTGTCGAAATGTTACAAAACTCTACATCCCGGAAACATTCGACCTGAAGGTACTAATGGCAGCCATGGACAATTTCCGGTCACTCTACCAGCATCATAAATATGGTAACAATGTGGATTACTACAGAACCATGTACCTGATGAACCAGGAACCCCTGTTCGACAACGGGGTATTGCTGCTGAAGGAAGATCCCGCCATTGCAAGTCCGGTGGGAGTTGTTTTTTATGAAAGATATTCGGATATTGGGTATGTACAACAACAGCTGGCCCTGCACAGCGAAGATATACAGTGCATCGTTTCAACAGATCCACAGATTGAGGCATCGATCCAACCGGGGACCACTCAGGAACCGATGCCATGGGACTATGCCGATGGAGTGGATACCATCCGGTTTTTAATGGAACTTGCTTAATATGATATTCCTCTTCAGAATAATTAGTGATGAGAACCCGGAGTTTTTCAGGGACCTGGTGGCCGCTGACTCAGATACCTTCCTGGACTTTCACAACATCCTTCAAAGAGAGCTTGGCTATGACCCAAGCCAGCTAGCATCCTTTTTTATTACCAATCACCAGTGGGAAAAGGAACATGAAATCACACTGATTGACATGATGCAGGAGACTGACAATGTTCCCTTTACCATGGGTCAGGTAAGCCTTGGGAAGTATATCCAGGAGCTTAATCAGCGAATGCTCTACATCTTTGATTTCTTTTCTGAACGAGCCTTCTTCATCGAGATGATTGAAAAATCAGATGAGATATCGGCCCGTGAAACACCCTTTATAGGACATAGCAAAGGGGATCCGCCCCCACAGCTGGGCCTGGATCCGATTATGGATGAGGACTCCGATCCGCTGTATGATACAGATCCGCTCGAGAATCCGGATAACCTGCGGATCGATGATATGGACTCGGATATGCTCGATGCAGGAATGACTGAGGACTTTTAACATGGGAAAAACACTGGTGGTACTGGCCGGGCCCACAGCCTCAGGAAAAACATCCTGTGGTATTAAGGTGGCTTCACACTTTAACACTGAAATCATATCGGCCGACTCCAGGCAAATCTACAGGGAAACCACAATCGGAACAGCCGTCCCCTCTGCTGAAGAACTCTCTCAGATCAAACACTACTTCATCCAGACCATATCCATCAAGGAAGCATATAATGCAAGTATCTATGAAGAGCAGGTCCTGGAAAAACTGGAACAACTCTTTAAGATACACGACCTGGTTCTGATGGTGGGTGGATCGGGGCTCTATATCGATGCAGTGTGTCAGGGTATAGACGATCTTCCACGGGTTGATCCCCGGCTGAGGAAGGAACTCCTCGAAAGATTAAAGAAAGAGGGTCTCGAATCACTGACCCTCGATTTAAAGAAACTGGACCCGGTTA
>JAOZQY010000024.1:27196-49261 GCA_029931975.1 Bacteroidales bacterium
AAGAAAGAGGGTCTCGAATCACTGACCCTCGATTTAAAGAAACTGGACCCGGTTAGCCACGGAAAAGTCGATCTGAAGAATCATATGCGGGTGCTGAAAGCCCTGGAGATATCCATCCAGACGGGAAAGCCCTATTCAGCTTTTCTTTCCGGAACAAAAAAAGAGAGACCCTTCAATATACTCAGGATCGCACTGGATATGGAACGTGAAAGCCTCTACGACAGGATCAACAGGCGGGTAGAGCTGATGATGGAGGAGGGCTTACTGAAGGAGGTAAAACAGCTGCAGCATCTGAAGGGATACACGGCTATGAAGACTGTAGGGTACAGGGAATTGTTCAAAGTACTGGACGGGGAGCTAAGCCTGAATGAGGGAGTGGACCTTATTAAGCGTAATACACGAAAATTTGCCCGTAAACAGCTTACCTGGTTTAGAAAAGAGGACCGTTATCAATGGTTCTCTCCTAAAAACTATACTAAAATAATTGAGTGGCTAGAAAAGGAGTGCTACTTATAGAAATTCTTGTTGAAAGCCGAAAACTCATCCCTTCCCAGGATCATCCTTCTCCAAAACGCATTTATAAATCCTGTCCCGTAACCAAACAACTGCGTATAACTGGTAACAATAGCCAGAATACCAATGCTTAAGCTATTGTTTTTGACTGCTGCACTCAGGAACAACAACACAATATGCAACAGTACCGGAAGTAAGAAATATCCTGAAACCAGGATAGAAAGCAGAATCAGCATCAGTACTCCAAGGGTGAAAACAGCAGGAGCTGTATGAACCAGTTTCAAGGTACCCGGATGCCTTTTATGGAGATTGATCCTGGCAATGCCCGAGTTATAAACCTGTTTGAAGAACTGTCTAAGGCTGGTTCTTCTTTTATGAAACACAAAGGCCTCCCTGATCAACCGGGTCCGGTACCCGTGTTCCATGATCCGAATACTCAGATCCACATCCTCCCCGAAGCGCATGGTAGAGAATCCTCCGGTAGCCTCAAACACCTGTTTGGAAAATCCCATGTTAAAACTGCGGGGATGAAATTTTTCCATCTTTTCATTTCCTCCCCTGATGCCCCCGGTGGTTAAAAAGGAGGTCATGGAGAAATTAATGGCTTTCTGGAATTTTGTGAAATCTTTATGTGCCCGGTCGGGTCCGCCAAAAGCATCGCTATAGTTCTTCTCCAGACTTTCCCTCACAACTGCAAAGTAATTCTCAGGCACCACGCAGTCAGAATCCAGGAAGATCACATAATCTCCATTTGCCTTTTCACAGCCAAAATTACGGCTTGGTCCCGGTCCTGAATTGTCCTTAAAGTAATAGTGAATATCAAGCTGATCCCTGTACTTTTCAACAACAGGTTCACTGCTTTCCGATGAACCATCTTCTACAATGACAATCTCAAAACCCTGCTCTGTTTGAAGGGAAAGGCTCTGAAGCAACTCTTCTGTTTCCCCGGGCCTGTTATAAACCGGAATGATAAAAGATATCTTCACCTCAAATCTCCTTCTCCACCTCGTATTTATTACGCTCTGTGGCATTCCGGGACACCAGTTCACCCAGAAAACCTCCAATAAATAGAAGAGTACCCATGATCATGCTGGCCAGTCCAATATAGAAAAAGGCGCTGTCGGCAATCAGTCGCTGGGGAATGTGTTTGATCAGGGCCAGCAGTTTGTCGATTCCCATGTAGATGGCCATTCCCAATCCCACCAGGAACATCAGCGAACCCATGGCGCCAAAAAGGTGCATGGGCTTTTTCCCGAAACGAGTGAGGAAGGATACAGTCAGCAAGTCCAGGAAACCATTAATAAAACGGCTCATGCCGAATTTGGTCACTCCATATTTCCGCTCCTGGTGCTGGACCACCTTCTCCCCGATCCTGGTAAAGCCATTGCCTTTGGCCAGTACCGGAATATAGCGATGCATATCCCCATATACCTCCACGCTTTTCACCACATTCAGACGGTAAGCCTTTAGTCCGCAGTTGAAATCGTGCAAACGAATCCCGCTCACTCTTCTTGCTGCCCAGTTGAAAAGTTTTGTTGGAACTTTTTTTCTAAGAAAAGGATCGTAACGTTTCTTTTTCCAGCCACTTACCACATCAAGGCCATCCTCAATGATCATCCTGCGCATCTCCGGGATCTCCTCAGGGCTATCCTGTAGATCAGCATCCATGGTGATCACCACCTCGCCTTTGGCTCTGGAAAACCCAGTATGAAGGGCTGCAGACTTTCCATAATTCCTCCTGAATCTGATTCCCCTGACCTGTGTGTAGGTTTTTTTTAGTGTTTCAATCTGGTCCCAGGATCCGTCATTGCTTCCGTCATCCACAAGGATGACCTCATAGCTGAGCTTGTTCTCAGAGAGCACATGATCAATCCATCCACACAATTCGGGGAGTGATTCCTCCTCATTAAACAGGGGGACAACAATGGAAACATCCATGGATATAGCAGGAGTTAAACTGCCTGATTAATGGGCTCTTCCTTCTTAATAAAGGCAGCAATAATCAGCGCAATAATGGCATTCATAACGGGACCCATAATCAGGGCCATTTTTAGGATATAAACAGCCGTAGTACGTTGCTCCATCTTCTCGAAGATATCATCGTACATGCTTTCAGGAATCCTGGAATTACTCATAATTCTCTCCTCTGCTGCGATCTTGATTTGATCAATCAGACCGGGATCAATAACCGTATACAGAATGTAAGTGTAGGCGGATGAAATAATTGTAGCAACAATGCCGGCCACCAGTGCAATAGTAAAAATCTGTCCAAAGGTAGCATAGCCACCAAGATGAACATTCCTGTACTGGATCATCAGGTAAACCAGCAGGGCAATACCAATTGCTCCGCTAATCCAGCCAACCCAGCTTTTTGTAGACATACCGATAAAGTAGAAAACCAGTGAAAGGAAAACAGAGACTATACCAAGAATTAATCCGTAGATCAAGGCTTGTTTCCAGAAGGGTGCTTTTACTTTTTCTTCCATGATTTGAGATACTTAGAGTTAGTGAAATGAGTTCTAAAAAAACGGGCAAGCTACTTATATCGCACCGCTACAACCGCTTACCCTTGCTACCTTCCGGTCCTGGGGGAATTGAGCAGGAGCTGGTCGTATAAGACTTGCCCGAACTGCAAATTTAAGAAGAAAAAGCGGTTCTGCAATATCCTTTTACAGATATGCCAGAACCGCTCTTACATTATTTTCTATTATCTAAGGGAACCTGGTAACTATTTCCCTTGGCACCAGTTACTCTTTTGGGCGAAGACTCCTTACGGTAGCACCTGCCTGCCACATTTCAGACTCCCTGATCTCTTTCAATTCAGCTTCGAGATAGTCCTTATAATCAGCTCCACTGGTTTTTTCCAGCACAACTTTGCATTCTTCTCCACTCTTCACCCTTTTATAAAGATCATTGAAAACAGGCAGAGTGGCCGCCTTGAATCTGGGCTTCCAGTCAAGCGCTCCCCGCTGGGCTGTTGCACTGCAGTTTCCATACATCCAGTCCATTCCCTTCTCATCCACCAGGCGAATCAAACTCTGAGTCAGTTCTTCAACAGTCTCATTGAATGCTTCCGAGGGGGAGTGTCCGTTCTCACGCAACACATCGTACTGAGCCTCCATGATTCCTGCCAGGGCACCCATCAATACACCACGTTCACCGGTCAGATCGCTATATACCTCATTTTCAAAAGTGGTTGGGAAAAGATATCCGGATCCAATTCCGATACCCAGGGCCAGGGTACGCTCTTCTGCCTTCCCGGTATAATCCTGGAAAACTGCATAGCTGGAGTTGATTCCTGTGCCGGCCAGAAAGTTACGCCTTACACTGGTACCGGAACCTTTGGGGGCCACCAGGATCACATCCACGTTCTTGGGAGGAATTACACCGGTCTGATCTTTATATGTTACTGAGAATCCATGTGAGAAATAGAGCGCATCACCCTCTTTCAAACAGGGTTCCAGTTTTGGCCAAACGGCACGCTGGGCTGCATCTGAAACCAGATACTGGATTACTGTAGCTTTTTTTGCAGCTTCCTCAATGGGAAAAAGTGATTCGCCGGGCACGAAGCCATCCTTTACGGCCCTGTCCCAGTCTGCTTTGAACTCGGGTGCCTGACCAATGATTACATTGATCCCGTTATCTTTCAGGTTCAGTGCCTGAGCTGGACCCTGTACACCGTAGCCAATAATCGCGATCATCTCATCTTTTAGCACGTCCTGTGCTTTTGAAAGGGAAAACTCCTCCCTTGTTACGACATTCTCTTCAATGCCGCCAAAATTCAATTTTGCCATTTTTTGTTTTTATCAAATTTACTATATAATTTCTCAATCACCTTACTAACTTGTTAACTAATAAGTTACTATATCATTGGCCGTCTCCTTGTGATGGATGTCAATCTCCTTGAGATAGGTCGAGATCTCCTTGATCTGCTTGGTCAGAGCGATTCGGCCAGAACGTGCAAACTGGAGGACCCCGTACTGCTCAAGGGCACGAAAAAGATCCTTGGTCTCCTCTTTGTGACCGGTCTTCTCCACCACCGTATATTCCGGTTCAATGGTCAGGATCCGGGCGTTATGCTTCCGGATCAGTTTTTCGACCTCATCACCGTTGGCAAACGAAGCCGTAGGTACTTTGTACAATGCGATCTCCTGGTAAACAATTTCATCCAGGGTATGATAGAAAGCCTTCAGTATCCCGATCTGTTTCTCGATCTGCTTGGTAACGACCTTGGCCATCTCCTCTGTGGTCTGGATCACAATGGTAAACCTGTATATTCCCCTCACCTCGGATTCGGAGGTATTGAGACTTTCAATGTTAATTTTTCGCCGTGAAAAGATGACGGTGATCCGGTGTAGGAGCCCCACTTTGTGCTCGCTGAAAACCGATATGGTATATTCCTTTTTCATAGTCTTTATTCTCCCTTTTTATTAATCCAAACGGATATCTGAAACCGATGCGCCCGGGGTAATCATTGGAAAGATATTCCCCTCTTTCTCGACCTCTATTTCGAGCAGGCAGGGACCCTCTTTGGCCAGCAATTCATCCAGTGCCTCGCTCAGCTCCTCCCTTGCGGTGATCTTCCTGCCCGGGACCCCAAAACCATCGGCAATCTTGATAAAATCGGGATTGGTCAACCCGGTACTGGCATAACGGCGGTCATTAAACAACTCCTGCCACTGCCGTACCATACCCAGATACTGGTTGTTCAGCAAAATCATCTTGACCGGCAAGTTGTACTGGGCAATGGTGCCCAGCTCCTGGATGGTCATCTGGAAGCCGCCATCGCCCGATACGGAGACCAGGGGACGATCGGGATTGGTAAAGGCCACACCCATGGCGGCCGGCACTCCGAAACCCATGGTTCCCAATCCACCTGAAGAGACCCAGGAGTTGGGCTCCTTGTGCTTGTAATACCTGGCTGCTGCCATCTGTTGCTGACCCACATCGGTGACTACGATGGCCCTTCCGTCGGTCTTCACTGATAAATTATGAATCACCTCTCCCATGTACATTTTGGGACCATCCGAAAAGCAATCCTTGTTAATCACCTTCTCTATCTCCACCTTCTCCAATTCCTTAAATGAGTTGAGCCATTCACTATGCTCAGCGGGTTTGATCTTCGGAAGCAACTGCTGAAGTGCCTGTTTGGCATCGGCGTTGATAGCCACATCGGTCTTAACGATCTTGTCGATCTCGGAAGGATCGATCTCAATATGGATCACCTTGGCCTGTTTCGCGTAAGTATTCACAGTTCCGGTTACCCGATCATCGAATCGCATCCCAACAGCGATCAGAACATCACAATTATTGGTATTGACATTGGGTGCATAGTTACCGTGCATCCCCAGCATACCTACGGAAAGGGGATGATCTTCCGGAAAGGCAGATAAACCGTTCAGTGTATGTCCGACGGGAATCTGAGCTTGTTCAACCAGCTTCATAAATTCCTTCTCGGCCCTTGCGATGGTCACTCCATGTCCGCAAAGAATAAAAGGACGCTCTGCACCATTAATCAACCTGGCTGCCGCCTCAATAGTTCCAGGATCTGGTTTTGGATTGGGCAGGTAACTCCTCACCTGTGTCTGTTTCTTATAGTTAAACTCCACCTCTCCGATCTGCGCATTCTTAGCAATATCGATCAACACCGGTCCGGGCCGTCCTGAATTGGCATAGAAAAATGCCTTGGCCATCACATCAACGATCTCATCAGCACTGGTGATCTGGTAGTTCCATTTTGTCACCGCCATGGAGACACTCACCATATCGGTCTCCTGGAATGCATCTGTTCCAAGTGCGGGGGCTCCCACCTGACCGGTAATACAGACCAGCGGGACAGAATCGAGCATGGCATTGGCCAGTCCAGTTACCAGGTTGGTTGCACCTGGTCCCGATGTGGTAAAACATACACCCGGCTTCCTTGATATTCTGGCATAGCCCTCAGCTGCATGAATGGCCCCCTGTTCGTGACGCACCATCACATGCTTAAGCCGGTCTTCGTATGAATACAGGGCATCATACACCGGCATGATGGCCCCGCCAATATACCCGAAAGCAGTATCAACACCCTCTTCCAACAGCGCCCTCACAAGGGCTTCTGCTCCGGTCATCTTCAGACTGGCTGCCGGCTTCCCTGCACTCTTCTTCTCCGTTTGTGTTTCCATACTAATCATGAATTTATTTTGTATTGCTATTTTATACTATTTCCCTATTCAACTATCCTGATGGCTCCCAGATCGGCCGACGATACCATGCTGGCATAGGCCCTCAGGGCTTTCGAGACTTCACGCTCCCTATCTGGTTTCCAACCGTCGGGAGAGCTGTCAGCCTCTATTCTACGTTGCTCCAGCTCCTTATCATCCAGAAGCAGATCCATGGAGCGGTTTTTAATATCGATTCTGATCCTGTCCCCGTCCCTGATCAAAGCGATAGCACCTCCGTCCGCTGCTTCAGGTGAAATATGACCAATGGACAGACCCGATGTTCCCCCGGAAAAACGGCCATCCGTAATCAGGGCGCATTTTTCACCCAGTTTTCTGGATTTAATATAGGAGGTGGGATAGAGCATCTCCTGCATACCGGGTCCCCCTTTGGGTCCCTCGTAACGAATCACCACCACATCTCCGGCCTCCACCTTTCCTTTAAGAATTGCATCACAAGCATCATCCTGTGAGTCATATACCTTGGCCGGACCTTCAAACTTCATGACCTTGTCGGAAACTCCTGCTGTCTTCACAATGGATCCCTTCAGGGCAATATTCCCGCTAAGCACGGCCAGTCCTCCGTCACAGCTATAAGCATGCTCAATGCTCCGGATACAACCAGTTTCCCGGTCCAGGTCAAACTCCTCATATCTGGCATCCTGTGATCCCAGGGTCAGGTTAAACCTCCCACCCGGTGCCGCTGAATAGATATCCTCCCTGCGGTCGCCGGGCTGGGCCTTAATCAGGTCAGTACTCTCGATGGCCTCGCCAAGTGTTCGTCCATCCACCCGGTATACATCCCGGTTCAGCAATCCGCCCCGGTCCAGTTCCGCCAAAATCCCCATGATCCCGCCAGCCCGGTTCACATCCTCCACATGGTAGCTGGAGCTTGGTGCCACCTTGCTTAATACTGGCGTAGTACGTGACAGGCGGTCCATATCTTTCATGTTAAAATCAACTTCTGCCTCATGGGCAATGGCCAGAAGGTGCAGTACCGTATTGGTGGAGCCCCCCATGGCAATATCCAGGGTCATGGCATTTTCAAAAGCCTCGTAGGTGGCGATAGAACGCGGCAATACCTTTGTATTTCCCTCTTCATAGTATGAGCGAGTATTTTCAATCAACTGATGTGCCGCCCTATTAAAAAGCTTTTTCCGTTCCATATGGGTGGCCACAATGGTTCCGTTTCCCGGAAGAGCCAGTCCAATAGCTTCATTCAGACAGTTCATGGAGTTGGCCGTAAACATTCCTGAGCAGGAGCCACAGGTGGGGCAGGCCAGTTTTTCGATGAAAGACACACGTTCGTCGCTAACCGATGGATCGGCAGCCATCACCATGGAATCCACCAGGTCGTAGGCCGTATCCCCATCACGCCCTGCCTCCATGGGGCCGCCCGACACAAAAATCACCGGGATATTCAGTCGCATGGCAGCCATCTGCATGCCCGGTGTAATCTTATCACAGTTAGAGATACAAAACAGGGCATCAACCTTATGGGCGTTGGCCATGTACTCAATGCTGTCTGCGATCAGATCTCTGGAAGGAAGCGAATAAAGCATGCCATCGTGACCCATGGCAATGCCGTCATCGATGGCTATGGTATTGAATTCAGCTGCAAAATAGCCAGCCTCCTCGAAGATCTGCTTGACTTCCTGACCGATATGGTGAAGGTGGACGTGTCCGGGTACAAACTGGGTGAAAGAGTTAGCAATACCAAAGACAGGTAAGCCAAACTGACTCTCCTTCATTCCATTTGCGCGCCAAAGGCTCCTCGCCCCTGCCATTTTGCGTCCCATGGTACTTGTATGGCTCCGGTATGTTATCTTCATGGTACAGTTCTAATTTTCCTTTTATTAAAAAAGCCATCCTCTTTCCTGAGAATGGCTTGGTATGCTTTTATTCGCTAAATACCACCCTCAGGCCAACTCTGGATCAATCACCAGTACCAGCACCACGAGTAGAATATATAGAATGTTGTTTAGCATAGCTTTAAAACATTGTTCAAATATAGAGATAAAATCAATTCACTAGCTCAATTCCATAAAAAAATAACAATTTATTCATCTGAAGGTTCATTTTCTTCCGATTCGGAAGGTAATTCATGGTGGTCGGAAGGTATTTCCAGCACATCCCTGGACTCAACAGGGTCCAGAGTCTCCACAGTACGCAGCCTTCTCTCTATCTGGTTGGTCCGTGTAATCCGAAGGGTCTCCAGGGAACCTGAGGCTGTATTTAGCTGCTTTTGTACCTTAGATAAGTGCTCCGAAAATTTGCCAAACTCATTTTTCACGGCACCCAGCACCTTCCACACCTCGCTGCTTCTTTTTTGAACAGCCAGAGTTCTGAAGCCCATCTGCAGACTGTTCAGCAGAGCCGACAGGGTGGTGGGACCGGTAATGGTGATTTTGTACTTGCGCTGGAGGGTCTCGAACAGTCCGGGATGACGGAGTATCTCGGCAAAAAGGCTTTCCACCGGCAAAAACATGATTCCGAAATCGGTGGTGTAGGGAGGATCGATATACTTCTCGCTGATCTCTTTGGCAAAGCCCTCCACCGCCCTGATTAACACCTTCTGGGCCAGTTCCACCTCCTCGGATGCCCCTTTATCATAGGCGGCCAGTAAGACTTCATAGGACTCAATAGGGAACTTGGAGTCTACCGGCATCCAAACTTCCTCGTCGGTGCTCTTCCCGGGTAGCTTGATGGCATACTCCACATTGGCCTGGCTTCCCTTCCTGGTGGCCACATTTTTTCCATACTGATCGGGTGTCAGAATCTGTTCCAGGATATTACCCAGCTGGTACTCCCCCAGTACTCCCCTGGTCTTCACATTGGACAGCACCTTTTTTAAATCGCCTACACCACTGGCGATATTCTGCATTTCACCCAGTCCCTTGTGTACCAGTTCGAGCCGCTCACTCACCTGTTTAAATGATTCCCCCAGCCTCTTCTCCAGTGTGGTCTGTAGCTTTTCATCCACGGTTTTTCGCATCTCATTCAGCTGCTTTGTATTGTCCTCCTGTATACTTAGAAGCTGCTTTTCAATGGTCTCCTGAATCATTTTCATATGATCGTTAGCCTGCTTGTTGTTATCGATCTGCTGCTTGTTGAAGTCCCCGAACTTCTGCCTGATCAACTCATTCAGTTCCTTCGTATTCTGGGCAAATTTCTCTTCAAAGGACCGAAGTGAGCTGGTCAGCTCCTCGCGATTGACCTTGGCAGTCTCCTGGGTCTCCCTCCTGTTCCGTTCAAATTCGTCCTTCAGGATTCTTTCATTCTTCTCCAGTACAGTTTCAAACCTCATAATGGAAGTTTCAACCTCCTTCAGTTTGGGTCCAGTATCCACCGATTTCCTGTTTCTTATAGCAAGTACCACATTCACAATGGCAAGCAATATCAGTACACCAAGCAAGATCTCTGTCATATTCCCTGTTTTATTCTTTAAAGATAGTACAATCGGAAAAAATATAACTTTGTTATATGTCGGAAGACAAGAAACGCTTTATATACAGTCTGGTTTTTCCCGGATTCTTCCTGCTTCTGCTCTGGACAGTGAAGTTTTTCGAGATCAGCATGGAGCTCTCTTTTGTTGAAGGGGGCGTTTATCCCAGGAAATGGAGCGGGCTACAGGGAATCCTTTTTTCGCCTTTGATACATGGCGACTGGAAGCACCTGCTGGATAACTCCATGCCGGCATTTCTTTTAAGCCTGGCCCTTTTTTACTTCTACCGCGATATTGCCTACAAGATATGGGTACTTATCTACCTCCTGGGCGGGATCCTCCTGTGGGGGGTGGGGAGAGAGGCTTACCATATCGGGGCATCCGGATTGATATACGGACTGGCTTCCTTCCTCTTTCTAAGTGGAATTATCAGGCGTGTCCGACACCTGACCGCCATCTCCCTTCTGGTTGTTTTCTGGTACGGCAGCATGGTGTGGGGACTCCTCCCCTTTGATTTTGAAGTCTCCTTCGAGGCTCATATTACAGGAGCCGTAGCAGGGGTAGTCCTGGCCATCATGTACCGGGACCAGGGGCCCAAGCCTGAACGATCAGAGCTGGATGATGAAGAAGAGGACCTGCTTGATGAAGATCAGGCTGAAGAAGAAGCAAGCCGCTGATCCATTTATTCAGTTATTATACTAATTTTATGCGCTTTATCGCAGCGCTTATGTTATTGAAGCTATATGAAAAGAATCCGGATCAGAAGCAGATCGACAAAATTATAGAACTGCTCAGGGATGGTGGAGTGATCATCTACCCCACCGATACGGTTTATGGTATGGGCTGCGATATTTCCAAAGCAAGGGCGGTGGAGCGCATTGCACGCATCAAGGGAATTAAGCCTGAGAAGGCACAGTTTTCATTTATCTGCTCCGATCTGAGTCACCTTTCGGATTTTGCCAGGCACGTCAATAACAACACCTTCAAACTGATGAAATCCCACCTGCCCGGTCCCTTTACCTTTATTCTGACTGCCAGCACCCAGGTTCCCAAATCCATTAAACAGAAACGCAAGACTGTGGGGATCAGGATCCCGAACAACAACATTATCCTCGAGATTGTCCGACAACTGGGCAATCCAATCCTGACTACCTCTCTCAAGGTAGATGATGAGATTCTGGAGTATCCCACCGATCCGGAACTTATCCAGGAGGAGTACGGCGACCTTGTGGATGCAGTTATCGATGGGGGGTACGGGGGCATTATTCCTTCCACTATTATCGACTGTAGCGGCGATGAACCTGCATTAATCAGGGTGGGGCTTGGTGAATACCAGCTTTCGCCCGAATAGCCGATCTACCTTCTCCAGAACATGGGAGAAAACAGCACCAGTACGGTGAAGAGTTCAAGCCTGCCCACCAGCATCAGGAAGGAAAGGAACCATTTACCTCCCGCATGGATATCAGAAAAATTGAGCGCCGGCCCCACCTTGCCGATACCCGGACCGATATTGCCCAGGGTTGCCGCCACTGTCCCGATTGAGGTATCAAGATCATTGCCCATGATCGACATAACTGCCATAGAGATCACAGCAATGAAGCCATAAAAAGCAATAAAAGCCAGCACACTGGTAACCACCGAATCCTCCACTGCCATCTTATTCAACCTGACTGGAATAACGGCATTGGGGTGAATCATCCGTTTCAATTCCTGGGTGGAATTCTTTAACATCACCACAATCCGCATAATCTTGGGTCCACCCCCAGTGGAACCGGCCGATCCCCCAAAAAACATCAGGATAATAATAAGCACAATAAGCCAGGGAGTCCACTGTAAATAATCGGCTGTGGCATAGCCAGTGGTGGTGATAATGGAGACCACCTGGAAAATAGCTTTCCGGAAAGCCGCCTCCAGTCCGCTCCCGGTAGTAAAGAAAAGTCCAAACGTTATGATCAGGGCAAATCCCCCGATAAAACCAATGTACCATTTAAACTCCTCATTCTTCCAAATTTTCCTGAACTGCCCGTGAATTCCAAAATAAGCCAGGGTGAAATTAGTACCTGCCAGGAACATAAACAGGGTAATCACATAATGGATATAGGGGGAGTTCCAATAGGCAATGCTGGCCTGCTTGGTTGAGTACCCCCCCGTGGCCATGGTGGTCAGCGAATGACAGAAGGCATCGAACAGCTTCATCTCACCGGCCCAGAGCAGGAGTGTTTCAATAATAGTAAATCCCAGGTAGATTCCCCAGAGGCGTTTGGCTGTATCCTTAACATGCGGGTGAAGCTTATCGGGAGTGGGACTGGGGACCTCAGCTGAAAAAAGCTGCATTCCGCCGATGCCCAGGAAAGGCAGCAGAAGCAACGTGAGCAGGATGATTCCCATACCTCCCAGCCATTGAATCAGACTCCTCCAAAAAAGAACAGCATGAGAGAGCTCCTCAATATTATTCAGGATGGAGGCCCCGGTCGTGGTAAAACCCGAGATAGTCTCAAAGAATGCATCCGTAAAGTTGGGTATGGACCCGGTAAGCAGGAAGGGAAGGGTTCCAAAAAGCGAAAAGAGAATCCATGCTCCGGTTACAATCACATAGCCATCCCTTCGGTTCAGCACCAGTTTGGTCTTCCTGAGAGGAAGGTATGCAGCCAGGCCCGAAAACACTGCAATGGCACCTGAAAGTAAAAGCTGAAGCCCATCTTTCTCCCCGAATATCAGCGATATAGGTATCGCCAGCCACATAAAAACCCCCTCGATAATTAATATCGAACCGAAGATACGGAGAATGGTTCTGTGATTAAGCATACTATCTCTAATTGAAAAACTTGCCTATGGAATTAATGACTCCAGGCAAAGCAAACACCACCACCTTGTCATAAGGTTTGATATTCGTTTCGCCATGGGCAATAAATACATTCTTTCCCCTGATAACACCACCGATAATAGCCTCACGGGGAAATTCAATCTCCGAAAGGGACCCTTTAGTGGCCGGAGCATCGGGTTTTACGATAAACTCCATCACCTCTGCCTGTGTTCCGGTAAGGCACTTGATGCTGCTTACCTCTTCCGACATGGTGAAGCGGAAAATCCTGCTGGCAGTGATAAGCTTCTTATTTATAATGGTATCAACACCTATGTTCTCAGCCAGATGAATATAATCCATATTCTCCACCTCGGCAATGGTTCTTTTCACTCCAAGGTGCTTGGCCAGCAGACAGGAAAGTATATTGGTCTCCGAATTTCCTGTCACTGCAATAAATGCATCCATCTTCTCCAGGCCTTCCTGGCGTAACAACTCCATATCGGTACCATCTCCGTGAATCACCAGGGTATTGCTTAAACGATTCGAGAGGTTAAAACTTCGTTGACGGTCCTTCTCAATAAGTTTTACATAATGCTGATTACCAAGCGCATCTGCAGTTTTTCGCCCAATCCGGCTTCCTCCAAGGATCATGATATCACGCACCTCAAATTGTTTTTTTCCGGAATATTTATAAAGCTTCTTCAATCCGGCTTTGCTGCTGATCACATAAACCAGGTCGCCGTTCTCAAAGCGGTCATCCCCGGATGGCACAATGGTCTGAGCATGCCTGGTGATGGCCACTGCCCTGTATTCCAAGCCATCAACACCCGGCGAAAGTTCTCTCAATGATTTATTAATAATGGGTGCATCATCATCCAGTCGGATCACATACATTTGGAGTTTACCACCTCCAAACTCAACAATCTCCGTGCTCCCTGTCTCCGAAAGCAATCCCACAATCTCACGGGCTGCAATCTTCTCGGGATAAAGCATATAATCCACCCCCAGGTTCTCAAAAATCTCCTTGTTGGCAGGTAGCAGATACTCCTGGTTATCAATCCTGGCAATGGTCTTCTTGGCACCAAGCCGTTTGCTGAGGATGGCCGAATTTACATTCACATCTTCTGAAGAGGTAACACTGATCATCAGGTCCGCCTTACTGATCCTGGCTTCTTTCAGTTGGGAAATGGAATTGGCATTTCCTTCGATAGTCAGCACGTCCAGGGTGTTGGCGATACCCTTCAAACGATCGCTATCATTATCAATGACAACAAGTTCGTGCTCTTCCTGGCTGAGCATCTTCGCCAGGTGTGTTCCTACTTCGCCTGCTCCGGCAATTACTATACGCATAATCTATCTAAAAACAACAGGGCAAAATAACAGATAATTGTTCAATTGATAGCATGGAGGCCCTTGTTTTTTCCCCTCTTTTGACGAAGGCCCCTGAGCGTTCTGTAATATGAATGCAATCCCTTTCCAGGATTATTCTTTCTATATACCAGTTCCGGTTCGATCCGTCTATCACCAGCTCAGCATCTTGCATCAATTTGTTATCAGGCAAAGCGCGCAGGGGAGCTTCGCCTGAAAGCAGGATGAAATCGGGCTGCTTGTGCTGAACACAAGCCGAATCGCCATAAACAGCCTCCCAGCTGTATGACCGTAAATCACCGGTAAGCACCAGTCCCCCGAAATCTTGCCCCCCAAGCATCCACGCACCATCTCCGATCTGCAGCATTCCGGACACCTTTCCGGAGATAAGCTCTTGATCTCCCAGCTCATAAAGCTGCTTCTTAAATACCTTTCTGCTCCATGCAGTTTCCCTGTACTGTTTCATATATTCCATGGAAGTGCTATCTCTGTACCAGCAATACTGATCCACCCATGCTCCATCCCTGACAATCACCATGGAAGCTCCTCTGAAATGAGTGATTAACAGCTCTGTAGACGATCTTTGCATCAAGTCCAACAATGAACTCGCTACCAGGAAGCAGGATAAGCAAAACAGAAACAAGTAGCACGGAAGCCTCTGTCGGCCATGCAGAAATATCATCAATAGTAAAAGGAGCAAGAGACAGAAAAAGAGTGCAAAACCACCAAGCTGAAGGTCTTCCAGCACAGCAGCAGGCAAGGAAGAAATATACTCCATAAAACCATTCATCAGAAGGGCCAGTTTCACCAGCAGAAAATTGAATACCTCCTCCAGAACACCGGCTGCTATGAAGGGAACCGAGATTACAAAAATGGCGATCAACACACTGAGCATGGGGATGGCCACCAGGCTGGTCAGAAGCGAATAGAGGGGGAACTGGTGAAAGTAGTAGACCACAAGCGGGGCAGTTGAGAGCTGGGCCGCCAGGCTCACCAAAGTGGCTTCCAAAACCCAGCGCAGTACCCGGTTCTTCGTCCGAACCAGCTTCCGGAGCAAGGGGTACAGCATAACGATCCCTAAAATGGCTGCATATGAAAGCTGGAAGCCAACATCCATCAGTCTTATGGGTTCTATGAGTACCAGGAAAAATGCCGACACCAGGATTCCGTTAAGCGGATTGATCCCTTGTCCCATCATCCTGCTGGCTGAAAATAATGTAAACATGGTAACGGACCTGCACACAGAGGACGAAAATCCGGTCAGAAAAGCATAGAACCAGAGCATGCAAACCACCATCGCAGTCCTCTGCTTCTCATCCTTGAATATCATGCTTATCCAGCCGGTCATATATTGCAAAACCCACCAGATCAGGCCCACGTGCAAACCCGATACGGCCAGCAAGTGCATGCCCCCTGCGGAAGCATAGGCCTGACGCAGCTCACCGGTCAATGTGGAACGATCGCCCAGACAGACAGCCTTCAACAAAGCTACCTCCTCTGTCTCTCCATGCCATTGCCCGGATACTGCACGCCTGATAAGGGCCGGAGTCATTTTCCTGCCCTCCCCTTCCACCCGCCTGTTGACATCGGAGGCATAAGGATCCGTGGAGGGATAAAAATGGTACCAGCAATCCTTTCTTCCCATAATGGATCTGAAGTCGGGTGCCCCAGGATTTCCATTGTTCCTTATGGGAATCAGTTTGCCATAAAACTGCCATATCTCGCCTGCAACGGGCATCACTGAATCGGCCGGCATACTTATATGTCCCTTCAGATGTGTGTTGATCCGGTAGATGGAGTCGTTTGTTGAAAGCATATGCATATGCATATCAAAGGAATAGCCATGCGTAGCGGGATATGGTTCCCCGCATAGCTCCCCGCGAATCAGCACACACTGGTTCACAGGTAAATCCGGATCCACATGTCTTGTTAAAGAAGCCACTCCCGCACCATTCATATAATAAAGCAGGAACAGGATCATGGAAAAGAGCCATTGGCCCGATCCAGACCTCCTGTTCTGCCAGGCAAATAAAAGCATAGCAAGTCCCCAAAGGAAAAGTAAAAAAAGAATCAGTCCCCCTATCCGTATGGATGTAAACACCAGAGACCCGCATACAACCCCTCCAAAAAAAGGAAGCAGAACGCGCAACACAGGAACTCTTCGCAAATCGAACATCCCTTAGCCTGTTTAAGGAATTCATGCAGGCAAAAGAAAAATATCTGTCATTCTTTTCATTTTATTTGAACTTTTCTTACCTGTTAAGAGCTTTATATAGAAGAATTGTATAAAAATACAAATGGCAACACTGACAACAAAACACATGGGAATCACCCTGAAAAACCCTCTGATCCTGGGTGCATGTAATCTCTCAAATGACCTAGAAAAGCTAAAAGAGGCTGAAGCTGCTGGTGTGGCAGCAGTGGTCTACCGCTCTTTGTTTGAAGAACAGATCCAGATGGAAGATAACGAACTGAGCTCTAACCTCGAAGCATACGATAACCGCAATGCGGAGATGATTAATCTCTTTCCCAAGATCGAGCACGGCGGACCTAAAGAGCATATTCACAACCTGAAACAAGTTGTTGAAGCACTTTATATACCTGTAAGTGTTAAACTCAGCCCCTTCTATACCAATGTATTGAAAACTATAAACGATATGGATGAGGCTGGTGCTGATGCATTTATTTTGTTTAACAGGTTGTTTGAACCCGACATTGATGTGGAGGTAGAAAAACATGTATCACCATGGAACCTCAGTACGCACAGCGACCACCGTCTTTCCATCCGCTATATCGGGCTTACCCACGGGAACCTGAACGCCAGCGTAGCAGCCAACAACGGAATCTATGAAGGGATTGATATGGTGAAGATGATTCTGGCAGGAGCCAGTGCCGTAGAAGTAGTAAGCGCCTTCTACCACAATGGTGTGGGACATGCTCCTTAAATCAGATGAGCATTTCAATGCAGTAATCTAAGTCCGGTATTGCAAATCCATATCAGGACATTTGTATAACATAAGAAGGCTGCCTCACCCGAGACGTCCTTTACTTTAAAATCCTTAAGCCTTTTTGGAGTATACAATTCGATAATCGCAATCGACCCTTCCCCGGCTAATAGCATTTAATCTGGCTGCCAGCAGTTTCCGACGGATGGGACTAACCTTATCAACAAAGAGCTTTCCTTCCAGGTGATCATATTCATGCTGGATGACCCTGGCGCGGGTGCCATCATACACCTCCTCCTTCAGGCTCCAGTTCTCATCATAATATTCAATACGTACATGACTGGGACGCATTACATCCTCACGGATGTTTGGAAGGCTCAGGCATCCTTCTTCAAAGGCCCAGGAATCGCCCCACTCCTCTAATATTATGGGATTTAAAAATACTTTCCTGAAATCCTTCAACTCCGGTTCTTCCAGGTTATTACCCATGGGCGTGGTATCCACCACAAAGATGCGCTGAGATTTTCCAACCTGGGGGCCTGCCAGTCCAACACCATCACTGAAATGCATGGTTTCAAACATATCCTCGATTAACTGATCGAGTTCTTCATAATCTTCAGGAATTTCCTGTGCAATCTTTCTAAGCACAGACATTCCATATACATATACAGGTAATACCATTTCTAACTAACTATTTTGCAAATATATAGACACATCTAACTATAAACTGTTTTTCATCTCCAGGAAAGATTGAAGAATCAGGGAGGCACTCACCCTGTCCACATTGCCCTTTACCCTGCGGTCCGCCTTCTTCATCCCGCCGGCCAGCATGGCATCCATGGCCATTTTTGAGGTAAAGCGCTCATCCATCCATTGCACCGGAATCTGCTTAAAACGCTTTTTAAAGGCCGCTACAAAAAAACGAATCTGTTTCATGGACTCCGAATCCGAATGATCCATCTGCCTGGGATGGCCCACCACAAGTAGATCAACCTGCTCCTTTTCAAAATAAGCCTGAAGATAATGCATCAATTCATGGGTAGCAACAGTTTCCAGGGGAGAAGCAATCATCCTGCCCGGATCGGTCACTGCCAAACCAGTTCTTTTTGTCCCGTAATCGATGGCTATTATCCTTCCCAAAAAATCTTCTCTGACTGCAAAGTTAGAAAACCCTGTAGATAAAATAGAAAAAACCGCCCGGTTTCCCGGACGGTTCTCAAAACAATATATAAGATATAAACTACGCTTTCGGTGTGAATTCAAGGCTGGCCATGCGAACATAGCTGTCATAACGCCATTTGGCATTAACTTCGGCAGCTTTGAACAATACAGTAGCTTCTTCCGGGAAGGACTTCTGCAGTGAGGTGTAACGCACCTCCGAATTCAGGAATCCCTGGAACTGATCCCACTGGGGCTCTTTGGAATCCAGCAGGAAAGGGTTCTTACCCTCATCTTCCAGGGAAGGATTGTAGCGATACAGGTGCCAGTAGCCACTCTCCACTGCCAATTTACCCTGAGTCTGTGTTTTACCCATGCCCGCACGCAGCCCATGGTTGATACAGGGAGAATAAGCAATAATCAGTGAAGGTCCGGGGAAAGCTTCCGCTTCCCTGACCGCCTTCAGGTACTGACTCTGGCTGGCACCCATACTTACCTGCGCTACGTAAACGTAACCGTAAGTCATGGCCATCATTCCCAGGTCCTTCTTGCGGATCTTCTTACCGGAGGCAGCAAACTTAGCCACTGCACCCACCGGGGTAGCCTTGGAAGCCTGTCCGCCTGTGTTGGAATAGACCTCAGTATCCATAACCAGAATATTCACATCTTCGCCGGAAGCTATTACATGGTCCAGTCCGCCGTAACCGATGTCATAGGCCCATCCGTCTCCACCGAAGATCCAGACAGATTTTTTCACCAGGTACTGCTTCAGACCCTTGATCTCCTCAGCAATGGCATGGCTTTCATTATCCAGCACTGTCAGCAAACTTGCAGAGGCAGTCTTGGATTCATCGCTATTCTCCATGGATTCGATCCATGCAGTGAAAGCCTCTTTGGTAGCAGGCTTTACCTCATCCATGGCAGCGACCATTTTATTCTTGATTCGGTCACGGTTCTTGTTCACACCGGTAGCAAGTCCGAATCCATACTCGGCATTGTCCTCGAACAGTGAGTTGGCCCATGCTGGACCCTGTCCGTTTGTATTGACACAATAGGGAGTAGATGGAGCAGAACCTCCATAAATGGAGGAACAACCTGTGGCATTGGACACGATCATCTGGTCGCCGTACAACTGGGTAATCAGCTTAATATAAGGTGTCTCACCACAACCTGCACAGGCTCCTGAAAACTCGAAGAGGGGTTGGGCAAACTGACTGTTTTTCACAGTCTGCTTCTTATCAACCAGAGTATCCTTGTAGGAGATCTTCTTAATCAGGTGATCCCACTTTGGAACTTCAACCATCTGACTTTCCAGGGGCTTCATCTCAAGGGACTTGGTCTTGGAAGGACATACATCGGCACAGTTTCCACAACCGGTACAGTCCAAAACAGATACCTGAATCTTAAACTTCAAACCCGCAAAGGCTTTCCCTGTGGCATTTATAGTCTCAATTCCCTCGGGCAGTGCCTTGGCCTCGTCCTCATCAATCAGGAAGGGACGGATGGCAGCATGGGGACAAACATAGGCACACTGGTTACACTGGATGCAGTTATCAGCAATCCATTCGGGTACATTAACAGCCACACCCCGCTTTTCATACTGGGTAGTACCAGAGGGGAAAGTCCCGTCTTCACGTCCCGAAAATGCACTTACGGGAAGATCATCACCTGCAAGATTATTAATGGGCTCAGCCACATTCCTGATAAAATCGGGAATATCGCGCACATCTGCTTTTGCAGCATCTGCTCCAAGTTTGCTCCATGCAGCGTCAACTTCAATCTTGGTCACATTTCCACCCTGCTCAATAGCGGCAAAGTTCATATTCACCACTTCTTCGCCCTTGCGGCCAAAACTCTTGATGATGAACTTACGCATCTCTTCAACAGCCTGGTCATAAGGAATGATATCGGCAATCTTAAAGAAGGCGCTCTGCATGATTGTATTGGTCCGGTTGCCCAGTCCAATTTCCTGTGCCAGCCTGGTGGCATTGATGATGTAGAAATTGATATTGTGCTCGGCCATATACTTTTTCATATGGTTGGGCAGGTGCTTAATGGTATCTTCTACACTCCAGATGGAGTTCAGCAGGAAGGTTCCACCATCTTTCAGTCCCTTCAGCATATCGTACTTCTCCAGGTATGCAGGCACATGACAGGCTACAAAGTCAGGAGTTACCACCAGGTAAGGGGAACGAATGGGATTGTCACCAAAGCGCAGATTAGAGGTGGTGATCCCGCCCGACTTCTTTGAGTCATAGGCAAAATATGCCTGGCAATACTTGTCGGTCGATTCACCAATGATCATGATGGAGTTCTTATTGGCACCCACGGTACCATCTGAACCCAGTCCGTAAAATTTTCCTTCAAAGGTTCCGGCAACCCCCAGACTTACCTCAGGAAGCATTGGAAGGGAGGTGAAAGTTACATCATCTACAATACCAACGGTAAACCGATTCTTGGGTTCGGCCATCTTCAGATTCTCGAATACCGAGATCATCATGGCAGGTGTAGTATCCTTGGAAGAGAGTCCGTAACGACCACCTACGATCATTGGAGCATTCTCCTTACCATAGAAGAGGTCCCTGATATCCATATACAGTGGTTCTCCATTTGCTCCTGGCTCCTTGGTACGGTCCAGTACAGAGATACGTTTCACAGTCTTTGGAAGTACATCCATAAAGTACTTGGCTGAGAAGGGCCTGTAGAGGTGGACAACAAGAAGACCAACTTTTTCACCTTTGGCATTCAGGTGATCAACAACTTCCTTCAGGGTTTCTGTAACAGAACCCATTGCAACCACGATATTCTCAGCATCGTTGGCACCATAATAGGTGAAGGGCTTATATTCACGACCGGTCAGCTTGCTAATCTCTTTCATATAGGCAGCAACCTCATCAGGAATCACATCATAATACTTATTGGCAGCCTCACGAGCCTGGAAATAAATATCAGGGTTCTGAGCAGTACCGCGTGTTACAGGATTCTCAGGATTCAATGCTTTGTCCCTGAAAGCTTTCACTGCGTCCATATCCAGCAACTTGGCCAGTGCATCCTGGTCAGGTGCTTCAACCTTCTGAATCTCGTGTGAAGTTCGGAACCCGTCAAAAAAGTGGAGGAAGGGAACCCTTGTTTTGATAGAGGACAGGTGAGCTACTGCTGCCAGGTCCATTACTTCCTGAACACTACCGGTTGCCAGCATGGCAAATCCAGCCTGACGACAGGACATCACATCACTGTGGTCACCAAAAATGGAGAGTGCATGTCCAGCCAGACTCCTTGCTGAAACGTGAAATACTCCGGGGAGCAATTCCCCTGAAATCTTGTACATATTGGGAATCATCAAAAGAAGTCCCTGGGATGCTGTAAATGTAGAGGTGAGTGCACCACTCTGAAGTGATCCATGAACAGCACCCGCTGCACCAGCCTCCGATTGCATTTCAGCGACCTTCACGGTCTCCCCAAAAATGTTTTTTCTGCCGTTTGCCGACCACTCATCAATATGCTCTGCCATGTTGGAAGATGGAGTGATGGGATAGATGGCAGCCACCTCACTAAACATGTAGGCAACATGCGCCGCCGCATAATTACCATCACATGTCATGAAATTCTTTTTATTTGCCATGTTATTTTTAC
>JAOZQY010000165.1:0-4608 GCA_029931975.1 Bacteroidales bacterium
CGAATGCCCATACCAAACCGGTACTCGTACACAAGTGGCTGTTACCTTAATAGAATTGTCCCCAAGGATCTTCTTAGTCTCATTAACCATCTTGTATTCTTCTTTTGTGTACCCCCCATCTTCAAACACATCAATGTGAGGCAGACAGTTAAATGCAATCTGTTTTTTATAGGCTCTTGGTTCTACAGGGTCACCTGTCTCAATGTACTCAGCAGCCTCTTCTTTTAACCCGTCAAATGCTTTTTTACCGGAACCTGATACTGCCTGGTAAGTCGATACAACTACTCGCTTCACCTTTGCCACATCATGGAGAGGTTTTAATGCAACAACCATTTGGATTGTTGAGCAATTAGGGTTTGCAATAATACCCTTATGCCACTTTAAATCTTCAGGATTCACCTCCGGAACAACCAGTGGGCAATCATCATTCATTCGCCATACCGAACTGTTGTCTACAACAACAGCGCCCATCTCTACTGCTTCGGGTGCAAGTTTAAGACTTGCATCCCCTCCTGCAGAAAAAATTGAAATATCAATATCAGCAAAATTTTCTTTTTTTGCTTCTTTTACTTTTACTGCTTTCCCGCGAAAATTAACTGATGTTCCAACATTAGTATCGATATCCAGGAGACGTAATTCTTTTACAGGAAAGTTTCTTCTCTCAAGAGTCCGTATCATTTCGCTGCCGACCATTCCGCAAGCGCCGACAACTGCAATATTCACTTCTTTATCCATCTCCTGTTATTCTCCCTTCGCTTCTTGTTCTATCTCTGCTATCACTTCACATATAATTTCCGTACCCTTCATAGCAAGCTCTTCTGTTATAACCAGAGGAGGAAGTAAACGTGCTACGTTATTATAGTGCCCACCAACCTCTATCATCACACCTTTTCTGTGTGCAAGAGACCGCACTTTTTTTGCATATTCTGGTGCCGGTTCCCGGGTTTTCTTATCTTTTACCATCTCAATTCCAAGCATTAAACCAATACCACGAGCTTCACCAACGATTGAACTATTTGCTTCACAGTCCTTAAGACGGTCAAGCACTTTCTTTCCAAGCTCTGCTGCATGCCCGGGAATATCTTCACGAACCATGTATCTTAATGCAGCCGTTCCGGCAGCAAAGGCCACCATATTTCCACGGAATGTTCCAATAGTTTTTCCCGGAGGCCAGGTGTTCAATTTTTCTTTGTAAGCGATGGCACTAATTGGAAAACCTACACCACCAAGAGCCTTACTCAATGTCACTATATCCGGAACAATTTCTGAGTGTTCAAACCCAAACATCTTCCCTGTACGTCCAAGGCCGCACTGGATCTCGTCACAAATCAATAACACATCATGTTTTGTTGTAATTTCTCTAATATTTTTTAAGAACCTAGGATTGGGCGGAATAGACCCACCCTCACCCTGAATTGCTTCAATAATAACTGCGGCAGGCTTTGAGATACCTGAATGACTGTCAGAAAGAACTCTGTCAAGCCATTTTGCTGCATACAAATCTGTTTCATCATCAGGGCAGCCAAAGGGATTACGATATTCATAAGCATAGGGTACAAAATGAACATCCGGTATAAGTTGTCCGATACCATCTCTGTGACCGGAATCGGTTGTTAATGCCAGGGAACCACCAGTCATTCCGTGGTATGCACCATCAAAGGCGATTATTCCATTACGGCCTGTGTTCCATTTTGCCAGTTTTATCGCCTGTTCAACTGCATCGGAACCTGTTGGACCTCCAAAGAAAATTCTTGTGAGTTCTTTTGGCAGTAATTCTTTTAATACGTCCACAAGGTCTTCTCTGGTCTCACTTGGAATGTCGAGTGTATGTGTCACTATGTCTATCTGTTTATGGGCAGCTTCAAGAACTTCTGGATGTCCATGACCTACGGCCATTACTCCAGCACCGCCAAACATATCAATATAAATATTACCATCAGCATCTTCTATGGTCGCACCCTTTCCACGGGCTATTGCCATAGGCATCCCTTTCGAATAGCTTACTACGCTGCTCTCATTATCTGCCTGCCTCTTTAGTATCTTCTTTGATTCGGGACCAGGGGGGTCGGTCAGTATTTTCGGTGCTTTAGGCATGGAAAGAACTACCAGCTTTTCTTCCGATATCATATCCAGACTCCTTCCTTCGGAAATCTAAATTCCAAGAATAATTTCATAACCATAGATAGCCCTCTCTTTATGTTTTTGTGGAAAAATTATCGATTAAGAACCACTTCCGAAGAAGATGGTTTCTCAAAACTAAGTAGAACAGCCGGAGGGACAATTAAGCCCTCCGTAATTACACTATTAAACCTCTGGATTCAAATGTTTCTTTGAATACAACTGATAGACCAATACAAATATCAACATAGCGATTGCTGAATATATAATTGAAGGCGGATCGGAAGAATAAAGAGCAAACATTACCACCCCCCATCCGAGAAATGCCAATGGTAAAAGAACTGATCTGCCTGGAATATGCCACGGAAGAGCATTGTATTCATCTGGAAATTTCTTTTTATACAAAGATGCACTTAGCAGAGAGAAAAACCATGCCATAGCACCAATTTCACAAGCTATCATGGCAAGCTCAAGATAAAATGCTTCAATCACTTTGATATTTCCAATAATAATCATTACCATAGCAAATGACCAGGCAAAAATAACACCTACAAATGGAACACTATTTTTATTCAGTTTCATAAATACTTTGGGTACAGCCCCTTCTTCAGCCATACCAAAGAGAAGCCTTGATGAAGCAAATACTTCTCCAACTAGACATGTAAAAGCAGCTACCCATGCAGCTAAATTCATAATTAAACCAGCACCTCTTCCAAATGCAGATTGAGCTGCAGCAGTATATGGAGATTCCATTGTTGCATAAGATCCAAAATTAACAAGACCAATCATGACAATCATTGAAGTTGTATAAATAACCAGAAACGTAATAACAGACCAGAACATTGCCTTCGGTAAATCAGTAACCTTTTTAACTTCACTTCCTGCTGTAAGAAGACTAAGAGGACCAATATATGCATAAATACCCATACCAATTGCCGCCCATAAGCCTTTAAATCCAAAAGGCATAAAAGGTGTATAATTAGTAATATCAATCTTTCCACTTAAGCTTCCAAAAATAGAAAAAAGTAACATAACAGAGGTTAATCCAATAACAAGAACTAGCTGAGTTCTTCCTGTTACATTTCCCCCAAGAAGAGCAATACCGCTAACCAGAGACACCAGCAGTACAGCCCAGATTGCTGCAGATAATGCAGGTGACGCTGTCCATTGAAAAAAATAATTACTGATAGCTCCATTCGCAATTGAAACTGAACCCAGGAAAATGACATTCATTGCAATATAACTTAACCCAGTAACAGTTCCTATTCCGGGACCAAGCATTCTACTACTCCAGCTATGTAATGAACCCGCTTTTGGCATTCCCACTGCTAGAACTGCAATTGAAATCATTATCACCATCATTAATAACCCAGCAATAAAATAAGCTATAATTGATGAAGGTCCTGATACTTGGGCACCTTGTGCTATCAGGACAAAAATACCATCCCCGACTACAGATCCCACACCAATTGCCCAAATGTGCCAGAAGCTCATTTTTCGTACTAACTTGTTTTCACTCATAAATTTTCCCCTTAAAATTTTTATGTGATTCATACTATCAGTTGAATTTACAGTTGTCAAGTAAATACTATATATTGACATTATTTTCTTATTTTGTTAATTTTACTACATTATTTTTAATTGGGATTACACTTATGACGATAACAATTATAATGAGGTTTAGTCATGTCTGAAATAAACAATGGGAAGGCTACTATTCTTACATATTCCGATCCACCACCTGTCAACAAAGCAAACCAAAACGGGAAATCACGCTATATTATTGTATGTGATCATGCAACAAACGTAATACCGGAAAAACTCAAACTACTGAGCCTTGATAAGAAATCTCTGGAAAAACATATAGCTCTTGATATTGGAGCTTTGGGAGTAGCAAAAACAATCTCAGATATTCTTGATGCCCCTCTTCTCTATACTGGATTTTCCCGACTTGTAATAGATGTTAACAGATCTCTCAACTCTAAAGATTCTATTCCTGAAGTTTCGGATGGAATAGTAATATCAGGAAATAAAAACCTTAGTCTGTCTGCCAGGAAACAGAGAGCATCTGAACTTTTTGAACCATATCATGAAGCTATTTCTTCTATAATTACAGAACGCTTCGACTTTAACAAAATGCCAATTCTCATTGCTGTTCATAGTTTCACACCTATTTTACAAAATATCAAACGAATATGGGATATTGGAATCACTTATGATAATTCCACTTATCTTGCTGAAAAAATTATGACATTGCTAAAAATAAAATCTGATTATAATATCGGAAACAACCAACCATACTCGGTTAACCGGCAAAGTGATTATACAATTCCAATTCATGGTGATGATCATAGTATCAAAAATGTTCTTTTTGAAATTAGACAAGACCATCTTTCAGATGATCAGGGAATAGCAAGATGGGGTGAGCTACTGGCAAAAATTTTACGGGTAATTGAAAAACAGGAAAAGTAGAAAAAGGAGTTTTTAATA
>JAOZQY010000165.1:4618-5236 GCA_029931975.1 Bacteroidales bacterium
AAACAGCTGTTCTCTGCATTGATATGCAAAATGGAGAATGTGCAAAGCAACTGCGTAAGCAGTTTAAAAATGAAGGGAAAGATGAACGCCACCTATACCTTTTCAATCAACTGGAATTAATAGTAATACCTAATCAGCAAAAACTATTAAAAGCATGTAGAAAAACTGGAATTGAGATTATTTACACAACTATAGAGAGCCTGACAAACAATGGAAGAGAACGAAGTCTGGACTATAAAATTTCTGGTATACATGTACCAAAAAATTCATGGGAATCCCTTGTTATTGATGAAATTCAACCTGCTAAAGATGACATCATTCTTCCAAAAACAACTTCAAGTGTGTTTAATTCTACGATTATAGATTATATACTGCACAATATGGGAATTGAATATCTTCTGATTTTTGGTATAATAACTGAGCAATGTGTGGAATCATCAATTCGAGATGCTGCTGATAAGGGATATCTGATCACACAAATAGAGGATTGTTGTGCCAGTTATTCTGAACTGACGCATAATCAATCCATTGAAGCAATGAAAGGCCATTACTGTAGAACAAAAACAACTATTGGGATGATATCAGAGCTAAATGAATTAGATTCTAAGAGATAAAAAA